>SHLP01000099.1 GCA_004283055.1 Deltaproteobacteria bacterium | reverse complement strand
CGGAGTCGACAATTTGGAAGGGTGATCCATCGCTGTTAGCTTCCGCGGGAGTACGACCCATGGGGGGAACACACGCTTTGCGGGCGACGGTGATCGTTGGTCTCCTGTCCGCCTTCTGCCCGGCGACATCCGCGCTGGCGCAGATCCAGGCACCTTCGGGTGCGGCTGGCCGCGGCGATCCTGCGCTCGTTCCCACCGAGGACACGCTCGAGACCACCTACGGCTTGGCGATGGGCGCCGGTGTACGGGCAGGCGCCAACGCGATCTCCGCGCTTGCGTACAACACGTCGAACATGGCTGCTGTCAGCACCTATCACGTCGAGGCGTTCAGCCAGCTCATCCCAGGCAGCAAGAGCAATGGCGGAACGTACTGGACGATCGGCAGCTCGGTGACCGACTCGACCACCAGTAAGAAGTTCGCTGTCGGCACGAGCTTCCGAGGCATCTTCAGCGGCGACCGCCGGCGCTACGACGGCTGGGACTGGCGCTCCGGGCTTGCGATTCAAGCGATCCCTCAGATCGGCATCGGTCTCGGATTTCGATGGGGTCGCATGAAGTCGAGCCGCTTCGAGGGACAGCGTCTCGGGCCGTCCTTCGATGGCATCACCATCGACGCCTCCATCACAATCACACCCATTCCCTGGCTCAAGCTCGCGGGTCTCGGGTACAACCTGATCAAGACCTATTCCGTGCTCGCGCCGCAAATGGCCGGGGGCAGCGTCGCGCTCACCCCAATCGATTCATTCACCATCGGCGGGGACGTCCTCATCGATTTCACGACCTTTGAAAAGAACCGGCTGATCGCGGGAGCGGGCGTGAGCTACATCGCTGCCGAGATGGTGCCGCTTCGCCTTGGCTACCGCCGGGATCAGGGCCGCAATCTCAATCAGATCACCGCCGGCGCCGGCTTCAACAAGGGCAAAATCGGAGCCGAAATGGCCCTCCGGCAGGACATCGGAGCCCGCAAAGAGACCTACCTGCTCTTCATGTTCCGCTTCGTGGTCCAGTAGCCGCGAGGGCGACTACTGCTTGGCTCGAGTGAAGCCGAAGTGGAGGATGCCGGGCATGTGCCGGCCTGCGAACGCCGCCGCCTTTCCATGCGCGGTGAAGGTGTACTCGCGTTTGCGCTTTGCAATCGCGTCGACCATCACGCGCGCGGCGCGATCGGCGGGCCACATCAGGTTCTTCGGGCGCCGGTCTTCGCGAGACGCGTCGAAGCGCCCCTGGTTGTCGACCTGTGCGATTTCGCTTTCGATGTAGCCCGGATGAATCGTGGTGCAGCTCACCCCGGTGCCGTGAAGCTCCATGGCGAGCACCTGCCCAATGGCGCGTACCGCGTACTTCGACGCCGAGTAGGCGCCGACTCCGGGCGAGCTCATCATCGCGGTCACGCTGCCGATGAGCGCAAGGCGACCCTCGCGTTCACGCAGGTGTGGGATGGCGTATCGTGCGGTCATGGCCGTGCCGATGACATTGACGTCCAGCTGGCGGCGCCAGTCGGCTGCGGATAGCTTTTCGATCCGTCCTGCAATCGAGAAACCAGCGTTTGCAATCGCGACGTCGAGGCCGCCCAGGGCTCGCACGACTTTTTGGACCGCTTCGGCCACCGAAGCCTCGTCTGCGACGTCACATCGGACCGCCAGCCCTTTGGCTCCCTGGGATTCGAGCTCCTGGACCACTTCTTGAAGCCGCTCGTCGCGCCTCCCAGACACCGCAACCGCCGCGCCTTCCTGCGCAAAAGCCAGTGCAAGCGCGCGCCCAATTCCGCTCCCGCCGCCGGTGATCCAAACGACCTTGTTTTCGAAACGCTTGGCCATGATCAGCGCGTAGCAGCTCCCCGAGCCGCTTGCCACGATCCGGCGCCGGCTACTCCGCAGTGGTATCGATCGGGTCGTCGACGGCCGCAGCGCCCGGGTCCGTCGCCCAGCGGGTCAAGGGCGCAAACCGATTCGAAATGCGTGTGGCGAGGTCGACGTCGAGCCGGTAGAGGCAGGGAACGACCAATAGCGTAAGCAGCGTGGAGAAGGTCAGGCCGTAGACGATCACCTGCGCCATCGGCGCGAGATGTGGAAGGCTCTCGGTCGCCAGCGACAGGGGAAACAGGCCGGCAATCGTCGTGATGCTCGTCAGGAAAATCGGCCGGAGCCGCAGCTTCCCAGACTCCACGATCGCCTCATCGAGCGCCATCCCCCGAGCGCGCCGTTTGTTGATGAAATCGACCAGAACGAGCGAGTCGTTCACGACGATCCCCGTGAGGCCCACCAGTCCGACCAACGCGATCAGCCCTATCGCATTGGTGCTGAGGAGAAAGCCCCCGGCTACGCCTATGAACGACAGCGGGATGGCGGCCATCACGACGATGGGCTGAGAGAAACTCTGAAACTGAGTCGCCAAGATGGTGTAGATCAGGAGCATCGCTACGATGAACGCTCGGAAGAGCGAATCCAACGATTCCTGCGTCTCTTCGAACTGCCCCCCGTACTCGAACCGAACGTCCGAGTTGGCTGCCTCGAGGGGCGCCAGCTTCTTCTGCAGCTGCGAGTTGACCGCGCCGCTATTGGTCGCTTCTTCGTCGATTCCCGAAAGAACGCTCACGACGCGCTTCTGTTGATATCGACGGATCACGCCTGGGCCGCGGCCATGTGAGACGTCGGCGATTTCCCGGATGGCCACTTCGCCTCCGCTCGGCGCAATCAACTGCAGAGATGCGATGCGCGCAGGATCTTGCTGCACGTCTTCGCGCAGCTGAACCAGGATGTCGATTTCGTCGTCGCCTTCGCGCAGCGTCGATGCGGGAGTCGCTCCGAACGCGCTGCGCAGCCATCCGCTGACCATCTCCGGCGTGAGGCCGTGCAGCGCCGCGCGCTGCTCATCGACTTTGATTTGAAGCTCCTGCTTGCCGAGCTCGTAGTCGTGATTTGCGTTTCGCGTGCCCGGTGTGAGGCGGACCTCGGCGAGCACCTGATCGGCCAGCTCCACCAAGCGCTCGTAGTCCTCGCCACGAATACGCACCGCGACCGGAGCGCCCCTCGGCGGCCCTGCTCTCACCTCGACGACCTCGAGGCGTGCTGGGCCCACTACGTCGTCGTAGAGCGCGCTGACCTGTGCCACGAGATCGCGACCGGCATGCAGGCTGCTCCGTTCGGTCACCGGAACCACGAAGACCGTCACCATGCCGAGATGGTCGCCCGAGCTGAAGCCCATGTCGGTCCGCGTCATGCCGCGAACGGCGACGGTGGCTTCGACGTCTGGGTTGTCGAGCGCCATGATGCGCGAGTCGAGCTTCGCCAGAAGCGCTTCGGTTTCTTCTTTCGAGGCGTCGGTCGGCATGTGGATCCGAACGTCGAACATGCTCGGGTCGCCTTCGGTCAACAGGATCACGTCCTTCACGCTGAACGCGATGGCCACCATGAAACCGCAGAGGGCATAGGTGCCGAAGACGACGCTTGCCCGATGTTGAAGCGACCAGCGGAGAATGCTCTCGTAAGCGACCAGAGCGCGGGCGCCGATGCGCTGCAAACGTGTCTTTGGCGGCCCTGGCTCTGCTTTCTTCGAGTGGGACAGCTTTCCGAAATCGGCCATGTGGCTCGGCAGGATGAACATGGCTTCGATGAGGGATGCTGCGAGCGCGGCGACGACGACCTTGGGGATGATCGAGAACGCATCCCCGAGGACGCCCTCCATCATGAGCAGGGGCAGAAACGCCGCCCAGCTCGTCAGGGTCGACGCGACGACCGGCCAAAAGACCTCTTGGGTACCGACGACGGCGGCTTTCCGCCTCGGCATGCCCTCCTCCATGTGCCGGTAAATGTTCTCGATGATGATGATCGCGTCGTCGACTACGACGCCCAGGCACAGGATCAATGCCATCAGCGACATCATGTTGATGGTGATGCCCATCATGTCCATTGCGATGATGGCCCCTGCAAGCGCCACTGGGAGCCCGATTGCAGCCATCGTCGCGTTGCGCGCGCCAACGGCCACCCAGAGGAGAAGCAGGACGAGCAAGAGCCCGACCGCAGCGTTCGTGTAGAGCGTGCCAAGCGAGTGCTCCACCTCCGCGGCCGCGTCACCAAACAGCTGGACGTCGACCCCGGGCGGAAGCGCTGGACTCACACGCGTGACCAACGCACGCACGTCCTCGCTGATTCGAACGCTGTCGGCCTGCTCTTCTTTTCGAACCGTGAGGACGATCGCAGGCTCTCCGTTCACGCGCCCGCTGAACTTGCCGGCCGCAAAGGTGTCCGATACCTCGGCGACGTCGCCGACCCTCACCGCGCCACCAGCCTGGTCCGGTCGGATCACCACAGCGGCAAGCTCGTTGACATCGTCTACGCGTGTCATGCCGCGCACGAGCCGCGCGTCGCCTTCGCCCTTGGTCGTGCCCGCGGGGACGTTTGCTGCCCGAAAGCGAAGCGCGTCGCTCACCGCGGTGAGCGGAAGCTGGTACGCGGCAAGCCGGTCGGGATCGACATCGACCCGGAATTCCCGGTCTCGAATGCCGTTGCGCCAGATGCCTGACACCCCTGGCAGGCGCTCGATTCGGTCCGCCAGATCTTTGCCGACCTGGCGCAGGACGACTTCCGGCACCTCACCGCGAACCGCAACGGCGATCGTCGGGAAGTCGACTTTGAACTCACGGACGACGGGTCGCTCCGCGTCTACCGGTAGATCGTCCACGCGGTTGATCTCGTTCGAGATCTCCATGATGGCGCTCGTGATGTCCTCGACGTCGTCGTCCAAATGGAAGCTTACGTACGAAATCCCCTCTTTCGAAACGCCCCAGATCTCTTCGACCTTGTCGACATCGCCGACCGCGTTTTCGATGGGTATCGTCACGAGCTGCTCGATTTCCTCCGGTGACGCACCGACGTAAACCGTCGTTACGCTTCCCCAGCCGGTTGGAAGGGTCGGCAGAGATTCCCTGTGCATCTCGTTCATCACCATTGCGCCGACCAGCACGGCCGAGATCGCCACGAGATTGACGAGCACGGGCTGGCGAACGGCGAAGGCGGGGATGCTCATGGCTGCTTGGCTTGCTCGGTGGACGAAAGGCTCGGCGAGTCGAGCGGCACGATCTGAACTTTCGAGCCGTCGACGACCCGGGTCACGCCCTTGATGACGACGGTCTCCCCGAGCTCCACGCCCTGCACGATTTGAGCGAAGCCCGCACCGACGGACCCGAGCTCCACGGCGCGGCGCCGCGCGATTCCATCCTCGATGACGTAGACGTGCTGACTGCCAAAACGCTCGAAAACACCGTCTAGAGGCACTCGAATCTCCAATTTCGGTTCGCCCGTGACGACCTCGAATTTGGCAACCAGACCGGGCCGCAGCCGGCCGCCGTGCTCGTCCAGCTCCATTTCGACCGGAAGTCGGCGCGTCCGTGGATCGATCACTTCGGCGACCCGCACCACCTTTGCTGTGAAGACCTCGTCCGGCCGTGCGTAGACGAAGATCGTTGCCTGCGCGCCCACGGTCACGTCGATCGCTTCTCGCGGGTCGAGCAAAACGCGGGCCTTCAAAATGCTCGTGTCGGCGAGGCTGAGCATGGGGGCGCCTGGGGCCAGGTACTCACCGAGCTCGACCATTCGATCGACCACCGTCCCGCTGAAGGGAGCGCGCAGCACTGCGTCGGTGAGGCCGCGGCGCGCGAGTCGGGCCTCGGCGCGCGCGGCGTCCCGCGAGGCGGAAGCGAGGCGAACCGCATCCTTGGCGTCGTCGAGCCGCTGTTCTGGCAGACCGCCGGTTCGAACGAGCTTCCTGGTTCGCTCCAGCTCTCGCGTCGCCTGGTTCAGTCGAGCGTTGCTTTGCGCGACCGCTGCGTTTGCGGCCTGCGCGGCCGAAGCGGGTCGACCGACATCGAGCCGAAGCAGAACCTGACCCTCTTCGACGCGCTCTCCCGCTTCGACGAGCACCTCGACGACTCTTCCTGCCGTCTCCGAGCGGATGTTCGAATGCCGGTTGGCGAGGATTTCAGCGGTTGCGACCGAGGTCGGGACCACCTTCTCGGTTTCGATCGTGGCCGCGTGCACAGGGGGCGGAGGCGCTTCGGTCGCGGCTGGAGCGGTGCCTGTACAGCCAGCGAGGCAGAGCAGGAGCATCGGCGAGCAGGATCGAAGCAAAAGACGCGCCACCAAAGAACCCTGTGTGTGGATTCATGGATCGGCAAGAAGAAAAACCGTAACGCTCGTTCAGCGTAAAACCGCGTAGGCGTTGCTCAAACAGAGCTCGTCTGGACGCTCGGCCGTGCAGACGCCGAGCAGCACACGCTCGCCCTCGCTCCAGCTGCGAACGATGAGCGTTTCGCCCGGAAAAACAGGCTTGCTGAACTGACCGCGAAGCATGGCGAGCTTGTTTGGATCCCCCTCGCATGCACCGCGAACCAGTGCGCGGCCCGCGTAGCCATAGGTGCAAAGCCCGTGCAGAATCGGCGCGTCGAAACCGACGTCCGAAGCGAACTGCGGGTCGGCGTGGAGCGGGTTGTAGTCGCCGCTCAAGCGATAGAGCAGCGCCTGCGTTGGCGCGACCTTCTCACGGAGCTCGAAGTCGGGCTCTCGATCGGGCAGCGCGATGCGTTCGGTTTTCGGAGGCCGTTCTCCCCCAAAGCCGCCACCGTTGCGTAGCAGCAAGGTCACCTCGCCGCGGATGATCGGCACATCGTGCTCGTCGAACGCTTCGATCACGAACACCGACATGGCCAGTCGCTTCAGGTCATAGAGGCCCGATATCCGGCCTACGATACGGAGGCGGCCGCTCGGGCGGAGCGGCGCTAGCACCTCGGTCTGCTGACTATGGTGGACCATGCCGCTCCGGTCACAGCCCAGCCGATCGACGAGGGAGTCGAACACCGCAAAGGTCGGAATCGTCGAAAAGGTTGGAAGCACCTTCGGTCCCCGGCCCTCGTAGAGATAGTCCAACTCATGGTCGGCGGACGCCCCCACCCCGAGCGCGTACAGCACCGTGTCGCGCCAGCCGTAGCTGAATTCGATGGGTGAGGCTTCGTAGCCCAGGCTCTCGGGGTCGATGGCCATCTTGCTCGAAACGAGTAGAGCGCCTGCGGGCGAGGATGGCAATCCGGCTCTCGAAAGCCTAGAGTTCGGCGTGGCGAAAAGAGTGAAGCGAGTCGCGATTGTTTTTTCAGGAGGCCCGGCCCCCGCGGCCAACGCCGTCATTGCCGCGGTGACGACGTCATTTCTCGAGGTCGGCATCGAAGTGCTCGGCATCTTTCACGGGTACACCAATCTTCAGGACTACGACCCGGTCAGCCACCCCATGGTCGCCTTGGAGCATTTCCGGTCGCTCGCGCCCGCCGACATCCGAGGAATCCGCAATACGCGCGGCATCATCATCGGCACCGCGCGCGTCAATCCGGGCGCTCCGATCGTCACACCTTCCGACCTCTTCAACCCCGAGAAGACAGAGCGGCTGGCGCGCATTCACCACGCACTAGCCGACCTCGGAGTCGATGCGCTGATCTCGATCGGCGGGGACGACACGCTCAAGACGGCGAACTATCTCTATCAATATCAGCTGCATCACGTTGCCCAAGAAAACCGGGTTCGCATCGTCCACTTGCCGAAGACGATCGACAATGACTATCGCGGAATTGACTTTACTTTCGGTTTTTTCACGGCCGTCGACGTCATGGCGAAGGAGCTATTGAATCTCCGCGCCGACTGCATCGCGACCAGCAGCTACTTCATGGTCGAAACGATGGGGCGCAAGGCCGGCTGGCTTTCGTACGGCGTCGCAATCGCCGGCGAGGCAAGCATGGTCGTATCGACCGAAGACGTGCAGGGGGACTTGGCGATCGAAGAGGCCCGAGTGGACCCCGTGACCGGCGAAAAAACGGTCGAGCTGCGGCTTTCGATCACCGCTCTCGTCGACCGCATCGTGGATCTGATGCTCGAGCGCGAACGCCGCGATCAGTACTACGGCACGGTGGTCCTAGCCGAAGGCCTTGCGGAGCTCTTGCCTCAAAATGCGTCGGCCGGTCTTCCCCGCGACGAGCATGGACACATTCGGCTAGCCGCATTCGATTTGGCCAAGCTGGCCTGTGATCGAGTCCAAGCCCGGTACGAAGAGCGCACCGGCAGGCGCAAGAAGGTTCGGCACATCCAACTTGGCTACGAGTCACGATGCGCACCGCCGCATGCGTTCGACGTCATGCTTGCGAGCCAACTCGGAATCGGCGCCTACCGCGCGCTCATCGAAGAACAGCTCGACGGCCACATGGTGAGCGTCAGCGGGCAGCTGGACTTGCATTACATCGAGTTCTCGAAGCTGATCAATGCAAAGACCCTGCGGACCGATGTTCGCCTCATTCCGAGCGGCAGCGACTTTCACCGCCTTGCACGGTTCCTAGAGGCGCAAAGCGGGCGGTTCCATGCTTGGAGCCCAGGTCAGCGTTTCGAGCCGGAAAGCGAAAAGCCTTCAGAGTGAGCTGAAGGCTTCGTTTTAGAACTGGCGGTCGTTGACCTGACGAACGCGCTTCCGACGTCGGCGCGCAGCCTCTGCCGCCTTCTTTCGCTTCTTGATGGAGGGCTTCATGTAATGACGTCGACGCTTGAGCTCACGGAGGATGCCCTCGGTCGCCATCTTGCGCTTCAGGTGCTTGACCGCACGCTCGAGTCCACGTTCACCAACGTGAACTTCGATAGGCTTGCACTGTACGGTTTCGACCATGAACGCTTCTGCTCCCTCTAAGAGCGCCGGAGGCTTACACAGTGTACACGGCGGCGCAAGTCAGCCCCGTTTTCCGGGGGCAGGCTTCGTAACCACCCGTAAGCACGGACCTATTCGGCGCGAATGTGGGTCTCGTCCCTGCCGGCCCCCTCGACGGCGTCGAACACGAGCTTTCCGTCGCCAGCGTCGACGCGAATCGTGTCGCCGGAGCCGAATCGCCCCGCGAGGATATCCTCGGCCAGGCCGTTTTCGAGGTAGCGCTGGATCGCGCGCTTTAGCGGACGAGCGCCGTAGGTCGGATCGTAGCCCACGTTTGCGAGGAAGGCCTTGGCTTCTTCGGTCACCTCGAGCTGCATGTCACGCGTCTCGAGACGCGTCTCGAAGATGCGAAGCTGAACGTCGACGATGCTCCGAAGCTGCGCCCTGTCGAGCCGGTGGAAGATGATCGTCTCGTCGAGTCGGTTGAGGAACTCGGGCCGAAACGCGTCCCGCAGGTCTTCGGTCACCGCCTCGCGCATCGCCTCCTCGTCTTCGAGCGCCATGATGTGGTGTGAGCCGACGTTGGACGTGAGAATGATCACGACGTTTTTGAAGTCGACCGTGCGCCCTTGCCCATCGGTCAATCGACCGTCGTCCAGAACTTGCAGAAGCACATTCCAGACATCCGGATGTGCCTTCTCGACTTCGTCGAACAAGAGCACGGCGTAAGGACGTCGCCGCACGGGCTCCGTCAACTGCCCGCCTTCTTCGTAGCCGACGTACCCCGGAGGCGCACCGATCAGGCGTGCTACCGCGTGCTTCTCCATGTACTCGCTCATGTCGAGTCGGATCATCGCTTTGTCGTCGTCGAACAGAAAATCGGCGAGCGAGCGTGCCAGCTCCGTCTTGCCGACTCCGGTCGGGCCGAGGAACAGAAAAGAGCCAATCGGCCGATTGGGCTCGCTCAGGCCGGCGCGCGAACGCCGAACAGCGTTCGAAACCGCCACGACCGCCTCGTCCTGGCCGATCACGCGCTCCCGCAGACGGTCTTCCATGTGCAGCAGCTTGTCTCTTTCGCCCTCCAGCATCTTGCTCACGGGAATGCCGGTCCACTTGGAAACGACCTCGGCAATGTCCTCGTCGGTCACCTCCTCTTTCAGGAAAGAGGCGGTGGTTTGCACCTCGGCGAGCTTTTGCTGGGCCTGGGTGACTGCCGATTCCGCCGCCGGAATTTCCCCATACTGGAGGCGAGCAGCCTCCTCGTAGTCGGTCGTGCGCTCTGCGCGCTCCAGGTCCAGTCGGAGTGTCTCGACCAGCTCCTTCTTTTCGCGGATCTCGGTGATGAGCTCTTTTTCGCGGAGCCATTGCGCGCGCATGGTGTCGCGCTGCTCTCGAAGCTCGGAGAGCTCTTGCTCGAGGTCGACGAGACGCTTCTTGCTTGCGTCGTCTTTCTCTTTTTTCAGCGCCTCGCGCTCGATTTCGAGCTGCGTGAGCTTACGTTCGACCGTGTCGATCGGCGCAGGGAGGGAGTCGATCTCCATCTTCAGTCGAGAGGCCGCTTCATCGACGAGATCGATGGCCTTATCGGGCAGGAAACGATCGGTGATGTACCGCTCGCTCAGCGTCGCGGCGGCGACGATCGCAGAATCTTGAATACGGATGCCGTGGTGAATCTCGTAGCGCTCTTTCAGACCCCGAAGAATTCCTATCGTGTCCGGGATCGACGGCTCGCCGGCGAACACAGGCTGGAATCGTCGCGCGAGGGCGGCGTCCTTCTCGATGTGCTTTCGATACTCGTCGAGGGTCGTGGCGCCGACGCAGCGGAGCTCTCCGCGTGCCAAGGCCGGTTTGAGCATGTTGCTCGCGTCCATCGAACCCTCGGCCGCGCCCGCACCCACGAGCGTGTGGAGCTCGTCGATGAAAAGAATCACGTCACCTTTTGCGTCTTCGATCTCTTTGAGGACCGCCTTCAGTCGCTCTTCGAACTCGCCGCGGTACTTCGACCCTGCGACCAGCGCGCCGAGGTCCAGCGCCAGAAACTTCTTGTCTTTGAGTCCCTCGGGCACGTCGCCCTGGATGATCCGATGTGCGATGCCCTCGGCAATGGCGGTCTTTCCGACGCCGGGCTCCCCGATGAGAACCGGGTTGTTCTTGGTTCGGCGCGAGAGAACCTGCATGACGCGGCGGATCTCTTCGTCGCGGCCGATCACCGGGTCGGTCTTCCCTTGGCGCGCCGCCTCGGTGAGGTCGCGCGTGTACTTCTCGAGAGCCTGGAACTTCCCCTCTGGATCTGGGTCCGTCACGCGTTGACTGCCTCGGACTTCTTGCACCGCTTGGAGGAGCGTCGCGCGGTCGACGCCCTGCGCGACGAGCGCCTTCTTCAGCTGCCCGTCCGCATATGCGGCAAGAAGCACGTGCTCCGCCGAGGTGTATTCATCCTTGAGGGCTTCGGTTTCTTTCCAAGCTTTGTTGAGGAGATCGCGAAGGCGAGACGCAATGCCCGGCTCCGCTCCGCCTGCCACTTTGGGCATTCGGTCGAGGACCGCGCCTTGTGCGCGGATCAGACCCTGCAGATCGGCCCCTGCCTTCTCGAGAATCGCAGGCGCCAGGCCGCCTGCCTGTGCGAGGAGCTCGAGCATGAGGTGCTCTGGGTACACCTCGGGATTGCCGCGATCGCCCGCATTTTGCTGTGCGGCAACCAGGGCCTCGCGTGTCTTGGTGGTGAGTCTATCGAGTCGCATTCCGGCGCAAGTTAAGCACGGCGAACAGCGCGTCAATAGTTCGACAGAGCTCCAAAACGAGGCAATAAGCGAAGGGTGCGCCTCTTCGTACCCGCCGGCCTCGCCGCGCTCGCCGTCCTGCTCGTAGCCTCTTGCACACGTGAGCCCGTTCCGACCGGTTTCGAGTCGCCGAGCGCCACCCTCGATTCCCTGTTCCGCGCGTATGGAGTCCAAGACACGCCGCAAGACGAAGCCCGCCGCAGACTTCAAGCGCACGAGCGATTCGAGCTTCTCGACTCGAAGCTTTTTCGAGCCTGCTTCTCCGACTGGCAGGGAGAGCACGATCAGGCTCTGGGAGGTTTCGTGTTCGGGCAGCTCGTTGCGGGCAAGGATGAGCTCGAAATCGAGATCGATGAGGAAACGGCGAAGGTCCGCCCCGCTTCGGCTCCGGTCGAGCTGACGCCGATCGTTCTGGTCAAACAGGGGCGCGCGTGGAAAATCGACCTTCGTCAGAGCGTGCCACCGAAAGTCCGTCAGAGCCTCTACGAGGTCTACCGTCGCGCGCGCCGGGCCGAGCGCAAAGCGCGCTGAGGTTCGGGCTCAGCGAATCGTGAACGGGGCTACGTCGATCCGCTCGCCTGGCGCAGCCTTCTTCAAAGCCTCTTGCAGCATCCGCAGCTCCTTCGGGTGTGGATTGAGAGCAAGACCGGCGCGCACGGTTCGAAGCGCGGCGTTGGTGTCCCCGATGGATGCAAAGTAGAGGGAATCGGTGTAATGCCGCCAGATCAACTGAACCTCCGTGTGCGGGTCGATCGGCCGGCCTATTCGCTCGTAGAGGTCTCTCCACAGCTCCGCGTGCTCTCGCATTGCTGGCGCCTCGTCGGTCTCGGTCATATCGGCCGTGAGCACGCGATGGTAGAGGTGCTCGGGAACCAGAAGGTCCATCAGCTCTTGTGTCACTCTCACGTCCATCTCGACGTACACCGGGCGAAGCGCGGCGAGGCTTTGAAGCTCCGGCGCGCTGAGGGCCCCGTCGAGAACATAGCCTCGCAGCAGCGCTTTTAGCTCGGGTTCGTTTCTCACGTAGCGGTCCACGAGCTTCGGGTAGCTGAGCAGCGGGAGCGGAATCATCGTCACGTCCGGCCGATTGAGCTCTTCGGCCTCGCCGCCCCAGTAGCGAAAGATCGTTTGGGGGTTGTGAACGAAAACGACCGAGCGGGCGGGCAGCGAACGGCGTAGGTCGTCGTCAAATACGTCGGTGTCGGCGAAGCTCGCAAGCGTTGAAGCGTCGGCCGAGCGGACGAATTGAAAGGAAGCTGCGAGCGCGAGCGTCGCTGCGAGTGCGGGCGCTAGCTTCGGTTGGTTTGGCGCCGCTTCGGCGAGCGCGGAGAGCAACACACCGATGGCAAACACTGCAAAGGCCGCGAGCGACGCATACGAAACCATGAAATAGGCGATCGCGTCGGGGTTTCCGCGAACGAAGCCCAGGCTGGCGCGTCCGAGCACGTACACCAGCCAGAGCGTCAGCCAGAAAAGCCCGAATCTTCTCGAAGAGCTCACCCTGAGCATGAAGTAAGCGCCGAGGAGCGCCACGGCGAGTGCGAGTACATGGAGGTCCCGAGCGGTTGCGATCAGAACGTCGGCTAAGGTTTCTCCGAATGGCGCGACCGCCTCGGGCGAGATGCTCTTTTGGAAGGCCTGCGCGGTGATGACCCAAACGAAGCGGCCCGGGCTCGATGGATCTCCGAGATTCAAAAACGGCTCTTGGAGGGCTCGCAGGGGGAGGTAGAGGTAAGTGAGCAAACCGGCGCCAAGGAATCCGGCCGACCAGGCGAAAGGCCGCCATCCCCAGGCCCTCCAAATGCCCAGCAGGAGCCAGAGGGATGGCACGACGGCGAGCAGGGCGATGAAATGGTGATTCGCGAGGGCGAGGCCGAGCGCCAGGGCGGCGTGATAGAGCGGACGAACATCGACCTCCTGTCCGTCTTGCCCTGAAATCGAAACGCGCAGCAGACGTTCCATCGCGATGCACATCAGCGCGGATTGCAGGGCGTACACCTCGGGCCGCACCGCTTGAAACCACCAGCCCTGACTTCCGGCAACCCACCAGGTCGCTGCGAGTGCGAGCGGGACGCGCAGCGAGGGCCGAATCGCCACGCTCGTGCTCAAGCTCGTTTCGAAGGCAAAGAAGAGGGCTGCAGCTGCAATCGCGAGCAGGACCGCGCAGATGACCGCGACCCGAAACGAGAGCGCGCCGATCGGCAGCAGATTCGCTACGCCGAGGACGATTGCGGCCAGCGGATGGCCGGGAGGGTGAGAAATGCCGAAGTCCGCAGCCGCCGCGACGAACTCGCCGCTGTCGAGCCAGTGGGCGAACCCCGACGCAGTGCTGAGATAAGCCAAGAGCGGCGGCCCCCCGGCCAGGAGTCCCTTCATCCAGTTGGAATGCAAAGCCCCGCCATGATCCACCGATGCGGGCGACGTGGTCAAATCAGCGAACAGCGCTGGCGATTGGGAGCGACGCGGGCGGGGCGCGGAAAAAAGCGCGATATGGGGCTGCACCGAACGGCTCGGCGCCGAACGGCTTGTGCTGCCGCGGGTGTTGGGGAGGCGGGTTTTGGTTGGGTTGCGTGGTGCGGTTTGGTTGAACCGCCCCGCCCACCCC
>SHLP01000228.1 GCA_004283055.1 Deltaproteobacteria bacterium | reverse complement strand
GAAGATCCGGCCGACGTCCCCCGACTCGCCGCAAGCTCCGGGCGATTCCGTTGTGTTCTCGCAGCCTGACGGCCGCCGGCGAGCGCTCTGATTCCGCCAGGTGTTTGGCATCTCATCAGCCCTTTCCGCCCTGAAACACGACACTCTCCGGCGGCACGCTTTTCGCTCTGTCCTCCGGCATGACCCGACGACGCATTATCGAGCCCGGTACGACATGGGCGCTCTCCCGCCGCACCACGCGGCGCCACTTCTTGCTCAATCCCGACCAAGCCCGTCAGCTCGAGCGTTGCTACTGGTACTGCCTCGGTCTGGCTGCACAGCGCTTCGGCGTCATCGTGCACGCCGGTTGCCTGATGAGCACACACTCCCACGAAGTCGTCACGGACGTACGGGGTGTTCTTCCGCGGTTCTTGCAGGAGTTTCACCGCTTGCTGGCGCTCACGACCAAAGCACTTCGAGGTTGGCCCGGTGAAGTGTTCGACAAACGAAGCACCGGCCAGCATGCGCTGCTAACACCGGAGGCAACAATAGAAGCGCTTGGCTACCTCATTGCGAATCCAGTCGAGGCTGGCGCCGTACGGTTTTCCAAGGACTGGCCCGGAGCGCACACACTTCCTCGGGACATCGGCACGCGTGTGGTCAAGGTCGATCGGCCCCCGCACTACTTCGACCCCGACAACACCGACTGGCCCGATGTCCTCGAGATCGAGCTGCGGATGCCCACCAGCCTGGAGCTTGACTACGGTACCGAGCTTGCCCAGCAGCGCGTTGCCGAGCGCGTGAGAGAGCGAGAGCACCGCGCCTGGCAGGAGTCAAAGCGCACCGGGATAGCCTTCATGGGAGCGCGGCGGGTCCTTCGACAGGCGCACACTAAGAGGGCGCGAAGTTACGAAGCGTTTGGAAGCCTCAATCCGCAGTTTGCGGCGGCGGGGCATCAGGGTGCGGCAAGAGATGCAGTGCAGCGGCTCCGGGCGTTCAATGCGCAATACGATCGAGCGCTTGCCGCCTGGAGCGCAGGCAAGCGCTCCGTTTGCTTCCCTGTCGGCACCTGGTGGATGCGCGTATGCCACGGGGCCCGCTGCGGGCCTGGGCCGTAGTGCATCGTCCGGCGTGGCGCACGCGATCGCGAAGCTGAATCGGCGTGGCGCGGCGCAGTGGTGCGTCGTGGGCCCGGCGGATCTGGTCTAGTCCGTGCCAGTACGCAGCGATACAGCTGTTGTTCGCATCATGGCGAGCTTCGCGAGGCAAGTCAGATGGCAAATCGACCCACCACCGTTTCAATCGTCGCCTGACTTGGGCGCGTTGTTTCCGCCAACGTCGGTCGGATCTCCGCAACGTCGGTCGGATCTCCGGATCTCCCCTTGGCACGGCCACGCACTCATTGACGCCGCGCCGCTCTTGGGGTTAGCTGGCTGTCCGGCCCGGCCTTGAGCGGGGTTCAGGAGAGCAACCAATGAGCGAATTCGATGTGATCGTCATCGGGTCGGGCATGGGCGGCATGACGACTGCGGCCGCGCTGTCCCGGTTGGAACACAAAGTCCTGCTTCTCGAGCAAGCGCAATCGATTGGAGGGCTGACCCACTCCTTCTCTCGGGAGGGCTTCAGCTGGGACGTCGGCCTCCACTACTGCGGGACGTTTGGTCGGGACCAGTCCGCAGGACGGATCTTGGACTGGCTCAGCGGGGGGACCATCGAGTTTCGCTCGATCGGCACGGTCTACGACAACCTGCACTTCCCGGATGGCTTCGAGATCGCGGTGGCGCGACCGGAGGCCGCATACAAGATGGAGCTCAAGGACCGGTTCCCAGACAATGCGGCCGAAATCGACGCCTACTTCGAGGCGTTGGAGTCCGCGGAGACGACCGCGGGCATGGTCGCCGGTGGGCGTTCGGTTCCCGAGCCGTTTCGCTCCGCGCAGCGCTGGTTGAACAAGCGCAAGATTCAGCGTTGGTGCGGTCGTACGACCGGCGAAGTCATCGCAGACACCATCACCGACCCAAAGCTTGCGTCGGTGTTGTCGGCGCAGTGGGGCACCTATGGCGGCAAACCGACGGAAGCGAGCTTTGGCGCGCACGCGATCGTCATGCGCCACTACCTCGACGGCGCGGGTTATCCTGTGGGCGGCGCGAGTGCCATTGCGGCGGGGCTCGTTCCGGTGATCGAAGCGGCGGGCGGAAGCGCCCGGCCCGGAACGCCCGTGAGCGCGATCCTGTTTGAAGAAGGGAAAGCTATCGGCGTACGCACCAGCGCTGGCGAAGAAATCCACGCCCCCGCCATCGTCTCGGCGATCGGAGCCGGCGAAACGGTGAAGCGATTGCTGCCCGAGGAGATTCGCGAGCAGGACTGGGCCGGCGAGATCGCTTCTTTCAAGCCAGCGATTTGCCACTTCGAAGTGTACCTCGGCTTCGAGGGAGATATCGCCCGGCACGGAGCAACGCGCTCGAACCATTGGTTCTACGAGAGCTGGGACACCGATGAAGGCATATGGGCGGTTGCCGATGGCGGGCCCATCCCAATGATGTTCGCGTCGTTCCCGTCGCTCAAGGATCCCGAGCACGACCCAGGCCCGTCGAACAGACACACCGGCCAGGCGATGGTTTGGGCCGATTGGTCGTCGGTGGCCGAGTTCGCCGACAGGGAGCCCGGGGAGCGCGCCGCCGAATGGACAGCGTTCAAACAGGACGTCGAGGCCAAGTTGATGGCGCTCTTCGCGGAGAAGTTCCCGGCGCTGGCGCCGCTCGTCGTCTATCGTGAGCTCGGCACCCCCCTCGCAACCGCGGCATTCACCCGCCACGAAAAGGGCGGGTTCTACGGCGTCGAAATAACGCCGCGCCGAATGTTGTCGGACGCGCTCGCCGCCAGTACGCCCGTCCCCGGCCTGTTCTTGACGGGCCAGGACGTCATGACCCCCGGCATCGCTGGAGCCCTTGCGGGCGGCATGCTCGGCGCCGCGGCGGTCGACCCGCGGGTCTACCGCAAGTTCGTTTGGTGAAAGACGAGACCCTCCGCCTCCGCGACGGTCGAGAGCTCGCCTATGTCGAGTACGGCGACCCCGATGGGAGTCCTGTGATGCTCTTCCACGGGAATCCATCTTCAAGGCTTTCGTGGGGACTCATTCCCGGCTCTCCGTTCCGACCGCACTTGCGGCTGATCGCGCCGGATCGCCCAGGCTTTGGTCGCTCGGATTTCCAGCCGGGTCGCCAGCTGCTCGATTGGTCGGACGATGTGTCCGAGTTGGCGGACGCGTTGGGACTGAATCGCTTTGCCGTTCTAGGCGTGTCGGGTGGAGGCCCGGCGACCCTCGCTTGCGCCCGGCAAATACCCGAGCGCCTGGCCGCGGTCGGCATCGTCAGTAGCCCTTGTCCTACGGACGTGCCTGGCGTCACCGACAAGATGAGCCGAACCAACCGGACGCTCTTCTTTCTCGCCCGGCATGCGCCGTCCCTGATCAGGCTGAACATGGCCTTGCTCGCTTACCTGGCTCGAAGGGACCGTCTCGTGGAACGACTCGTCTACAAAATGGCGGATGTCGACAAGCTCAAGGCCGAACGACCAGAGATACGGGGCTACTTAGCCACGGGCTTTGCCGAGGCGTTGAGGCAAGGGGGAGCCGGCTCGGCGCACGAGCTCGTCATCAACCACGGGCGACCATGGGGCTTTGCGCTGGAGGACATCGAGATCGGAGTGCACCTCTGGCAGGGCGAAGAGGACCCAAGCGTTCCGCCCGCCATGGGCCGATATCTCGCCCAGGCCATTCCCAACTGCAAAGCGACCTTCATTCCGGGCGCCGGGCACCTATGGATCGTGGACCACGTCGGGGAAGTCCTCGATGCGTTGGTCCCTGAGCACGAGGACGATTGACAACGACCGCTCTATCGACGGTCGGATTGTTGTTGGCAGATGTCCTGCCGTTC
>SHLP01000227.1 GCA_004283055.1 Deltaproteobacteria bacterium | reverse complement strand
TGCCTCCGCCGAACCCGCCCCTTGCCGGCACCGGCTGCCAGGTCCGTTTCCGTGACGGCGACAGCACCTGCGGCGCGGGCTGCGACCCGCAGACCTGTGTCCCGAACGGCAACGTCGGGCTCACCTGCACCCCCGGTCCGGACCCAGGCGTCTCGACCACAGTGAGTTGCACCGACGCCTGGCTCGACTGCGATGGGGACGGCACCCCCGACCCCTCCTGCACCTTCACCGGTGACACGGTGGGCGACCTCGAGCAGCAGCCCCCGAGCTTTCCGGGGGTCCCAGGCAATGGCGGCTTCTTCGTGACCTGCATCCCGCCGGCCCTCGGCGGCTCGTCGGGCGCCGTTGCCGTGTGCACCGCGGTGACGACGGATGGCGACACAGACTGCGACAAGGTGAAGACAGTGGAGGTGAACTGCGTCGGCGAACCGCCGTGCTTTTTGTACGGCGTCGAAGAGGGCTTTCCCGGCGATGGTGACGCTACCTGCCAAGCTGCCACAAGCACCTCGTGTACCACGAGCGTGTGCGACGATACGCTCAACATCGGCGGCTCCTGCTCCGGGGGTATCTGCTGTGTCGACACACCCGCACCCAACGGGACCGACTGCTCGGCGGAGAGTCCGCCGATTGGCGAATGCCAAGGAGGCATTTGTGTTTCAGTCTGCTGCATCGACGACGCCGCCTGCGATGACGGCAACGAGTGCACGACCGACACGTGCGACGTCATCAGCTGCCTTTGCACCAACGACCCGGCGCCGAACGACGGCAACGCCTGCCAGCCCGACCTTAGCTGTGGCTCAGCCGACGGCACCTGCGCGGGCGGCACCTGCGGCGCCAACGACGCCTGCACCGTCCCCGCCGACTGCCCCAGCACCCCGCCGCCCCCAGCAAGCCCGCAATGCGCAGCCCAGGTCTGCAGCGCGGACGTCTGCGGCGCCACCTGCGACTTCGACCTCGCCGCCAACGTCGGGGCAGCCTGCGACTTCTTTGGGCCGGGCGCGGGTGGCGGTGTCTGCACGCTGTCCGGCCAGTGCGTTTTCGCCCCACCCTCGTGCATCAATTCGGGGTTCATCACCATCGGCTGCAGCAATCCCGTCGTCAACATCCTGAGTCTGCTCTTCTACTTCCTGCAGGTCGACGTGAGCCCGGGTATCGTCGCTGGCGCCCCTTTTGACGCGACCCTGAGCGGCGTCGCGCAGTTCCCCGTGACCTTCTTCGACATCGCGCAGACCGTCATTCCCGGCGGCGTGTCGCAGGTGTTCCTCGACGACGCAAAGGCCACCGTTTCGGTGCGTTCGGGTGCGACGGGGCCAGATGTGGTGCTCGGTTTCGACGAAGCGCTCATTACCCCGGGTGCGACGCCCCTCTGCACCTTCCTACCTGCGAACGCACCGTGCGACCCTGCGAACGACGTCGACCCGGGCGATCCGACGGCTGGGAACAGCGATTGCCTGCCGATCTTTGCGGGCAACTCCTGCCAGGAGCGGACGGTCACCGACATCCCAACGAGCAGCGATTGCTGTCCCGTCGGCGGCGGCTGCCAATGCGACCTGCTCGGCAAGACGGGCCCCGGGTCACAGTGCGACCTCAACGGGTTCTGCGTCACGGGCTTCCTCGACATCCCGCTCGAGACCGTGACGGCAACCTACACCGCCGACACCTCGGGCTCGGTTCTGTTCGGCTTCTGGGACGACCCGGCGACCGACCCGGTGCAGCCCTCCACGTTGAGCATCTGCACCGGCGTCCCGGCCAATGACGATCTTCGCTGCCAGAGCAACGGCGGCGACGTTCCGATCGGCGCATACGCGCTGCCGACGGCGGTCTACTCTGCACCCACGGAGCCGATCGGCCTTCGCGTGAGTCTCAACGACGCGCTGTTCGTGCCGTTCCAGTGCGCGATGGCCGAGCAAGGCGGCGCTTGCTCGCTGAGCACCAACGTGGGCTGCTTGTTCAACACGGACTGCCCGCCCGGGGAGTTCTGCATCGACCCGGGCTTCGACGACAACATCGTCGTCCCCACGCCGGACTCGTTCTTGCTTTCCTGCCCGATCAATTTCTAACGAGCGGCGAGAACGCGGCGCTGCAAACGAACCCTTGTGCCTCTCGGTGGCTTCGAGACATCGTCGCTTCAAGCGATGAGACGAAGCCTCCGCGATTCGCTTCCATCCATAAGGAAGCACAAACGCGCTGCCAGGTTGTCCGTCCGAACGGTCGCATTGCTCGCGGCCGCGGGTATGTTCACTCTCGCGCTCGATGCGTTGTGAGTCGATCGCGCATGCTCGACGGCCACTGCGCGTTCGCTCTTGACTCCGACAAGCAGAGTCTCTCTATTGCGTGTGCTCAGCGGCGTCGAGCTCAAAACGGGCGACATGAGGGCGAGTGCCAGAACCGCGAATCCGAACCACCGTCGCACGATCTGCCGAGTCTACGAAGCTCGCGTGCGAGGGGCGGACGCACGTGTAGGCCACCTCACCGGCGAAGCTGACCCGAACAGTAAAGAATTACGTATGCACGGGCGGTGGCTAGTGACTCCACCTCGTATGAAGCGGCGCGATGACCGAGGTCTTGCGTTTCAGGGAGGTTGTGATGCGTGGTTCAGCAAAGCTTTTCGCGTGGTGTTTGGCATTGAGCATGGCGTTCGTCCTCGGTTGCGGTAGCCATGAGGAGGCGAATGGCGGCGGGAGCTCAGGCAGTGGCGGAACAGCTGGTACGTCAGGCACGGGTGGAACGGGTGGCGGGGGCCCAGAGATCCTCGTCCCTCAGTGCGTGTCGTCTGCATACCAGGTGTTGTTTCGCGCATTCGTGCAGCCGCTCGACCCGCTTCTTCGATACCTGGACACGCCTGTGGGAGGGTCTCTGCCCGGGATCGATGACCTGGTCGAGCTCAAGGACGATCCGGCAGCCTACTACTCGCGGTTCACTTGGACTGTCGACGAAGTGCCTGACGTGGAAGATCTAAACGAAACTTCCATTCAAGTCGATTTCGTCGAAAGCTCGGGCCAGAACCCGGCCAACTTGGAAAACGGGATCAGCAATGCGGAGGTGGTGCTCGTGCCGTGGCAGATGACCGTCGATGCCTCCACGCTGGTCGGCGAAGGGAAGCTGTCAGTCGTGGGTCTCGGCGAGGACACCGTGCGGATTACGATCGTGGACTTCAATCCGTACTACGAGAATATCTGCCGATTCGAGATCTTCAATTTCGCTCTGCAGCTCGACCTAGCGACAGAGGGCTCGGAGCCCTTTGCGGTCCAGATTGGGTACACCGCCGACGGGCCGGGGTATGGCATCGACAACGGATGGATTACGCTCGGAGAAGGTGACACCGTGAGCTTCACGGGTGACTTCGAGCTCGGGGCCGCCTCGGCGATTCCATTCGAATTTACCCTCGATTACTCAACCGATCCGGCGGGGATTTCAGGCACGTTCGGAGGCGTCCCCTCGAACTGCACAATCGACTTCGAGACGTTCGCGGTCAGCAGCTGACGAGTGCGTGACTCGGCACGGATATTGAAAGCGTTTTTCGATGCTCGCCAAACGAGTTCTTCGCGCGCCGAGGTACTCCGACGGTGCCTCCGGGGAGCTCACTTGAAGAGCGCCGTCGACGCGCAAGCACTAAGTGCCGTGAGGTGAGGTGAGTCGAGCCGTCGAGCGATTGGCTGGGGCCTGATCTACCGAACGAACCCATACGCTCACGTCTCGGGTACTGGCGTTGACCGACACGGCGACAACAAGCGGATCGCCCGCTGCGATCTCGAGTGAAGAAACGGAGAGAGCGCCAGTTGGCTGTGCGTGGTTCTCGCGCCCCAGCCAGGAAACATCAGCGCAAGCGGGAATATCCTCGGAACCACAGACGGTTAGCAACGCCGGCGCGACATAACATCTGGTACCCACCGCATCGCATCGCGCCGTCTTAGGGTTGGGATCGA
>SHLP01000098.1 GCA_004283055.1 Deltaproteobacteria bacterium | reverse complement strand
GCAGGCATGGGCGGCATGGCAGGCATGGGTGGCATGGCGGGCATGGGCGGCATGGGTGGCAGCGGCGAATGCATTCCGGACGGTGGCGCGCAGTTCGCCGGCCCCGCGACGAACCGAATCTGCGGAGAGGTCACGTGTGGCGCCATGGAAGTCTGCGTCGACGAGGTTTGCACGCCATCGGCAATGGTTTTCGTCAGCAGCATCACCTCCGACGCGGCCCTTGGTGGTCCTCGAGGCGCCGATCTCACCTGCGCTGTGCTGGCCCTGGATGCGGGTCTAGGCGGCTACTGGATGTCCTGGACATCAGATCCATGTACGTCTCCTTTCAAGCGCTTCGAGAAGTCGACCCTGCCGTACCGCATGCTGGACGGGTCGGAGATCTCGCCGAGCTGGGACCGAATGACGATGGATCCGCCACCATCCGGCATGCCCTACCTCGGCAACTCGATCGACATCGACGAGAACGGCAATGTTCCCGGCACCACTCAGGAGTGCGCCAGCTCGGTGGACCCCGTGCAGGGCTGCTTCGTTTGGACGAACACCGACGTCAAGGGTCGCGTCGACGCGCTGGGCAACAACAACGGCTGTCTAGGCTTGACCACAAACAACAGCGCGTTCGCGCCGTCGACGGTGGGCAAGATCACCAGCGTGTTCCAAAGCTGGACGGACGGCAATTTCCGGAACTGCGGACTCGACAACCTGCGCCTCTACTGCTTCGAACAGTCGGTTGCAGACCCGATCCCCTAGCCCGGGCTAGCTCTCTTCGTCGCTCGGCGGCGGAGCCGGCTCTTCGTCAGGCTTCTTTGCGGGCGGCGGCGGTTCACCGTATTCGTCGGTCAGCTTCTTTTTGAGCTTGTCGAGGAGCATCCGCTCGATGTAGCTCGGCATGGCCGGGATCTGAACCACGGCGCGGATCGGGCCGCCGCCTTGGTCCTCGATGCGGATCAGCTCGACGCTGCCGGGGTACATGCGGCCGTCGTCCCGGTAGTCGAAAAGGAAGTAGCCGACCTCCTGGTCCCGGTCCTTGATCGGGTAGCCCTGGTCGACGCGGATGAGCCGAATCGCAGCGCCCCAGACCTGGGCGTAGCTGTGGCGGAAGTCCTCCGTCTTCTTCGCCTGGCTGGCCGCCGGCGTGAGGAGCGCGATCGTCATCAAGCATAGAGCCCAAAGCTTCATGGGAGCCCAAGCTACCGAACCGCCGGGCTCGGTCCAAAAAAGCGTGGAATCTAGCGCTCTCCTTGCCTCGCCAGCGCCTCCACCATCGGCATCAACTTGTCTCTAGTATTGAGCGAGGGGTCCTCGATCACGCGGTCCAGCAGGGTTCGAAGAATCTGCCCGACGATCGGTCCTGCGCCGCCTTCGAGATGCTCGATCACATCATTGCCGCCGATGGCGAGGTCCTGGGTGCTGAGGGCGTTGCCGTCAGCGATGGTTTTATCGATTCGGCCGCGCAGCTCCTCGAGCGCCGCGAGCTCCTCCTCGACGTTGCGGCCTTTGCCAAGCGCGTCCGCTTTGCCCAGACGCAGCAAGGGGTCGACCCGCTCGGGGCCCACGCGCTTGATGAAGCGTCGGACGGCCGCATCGGTCCACTCGTTGCTGTAGCAAATCAAGTGATGTCGAACGAGGCCGACTACGAGCTCGCGCTCCTGGTTCGAAAAACGGTAGTCGCGGAGCCAGCGCTCGGCCATGTCGGCGCCCACTTTTTCGTGATGGTAGAACGTCCAATCGCCGGTCTTGTCGGATTTGGCGCGCGTGCGCGGCTTGGCGACGTCGTGAAGGAGCGCGGCGACTCGTTCGACCGGGTCTGGGGCCGACTCGTCGAGCACGCACATCGTGTGATTCCAAACGTCGTAGGCGTGCCATTGATTTTGCTCACAGCCCACCTGCTCCAGCAGCTCGGGAAAGGTCACCCCGAGAATGCCGGTTCGCCGCATGACCTCGAACGCGCGCGACGGGGCCTCGGCCTTCATGGCCTTGAGCCACTCCTCTCGGACGCGCTCCGGGCTCACCTTGCGAAACGTGTCCAGCGCGCCGCGAAAGGCGGCCTCGGTGCCTGGCTCGAGCTCGAATTCGAGCGTCGCCGCGAAGCGCGCGCCTCGAAGAATTCGAAGTCCGTCTTCCTGGAAGCGTTCGCTCGGATCGCCCACGGCTCGAAGGATCTTGTCTCGCATGTCGGTCAATCCACCGAAGGGGTCGACCAGCTGCCCGTCGACCGGGTCGTAGGCGAGCGCATTCACCGTGAAGTCCCGGCGCGCCAGATCGCGGTCGATGTCGTCGACGAAGACGACGTGGTCGGGTCGTCGGCCGTCCGTATAGTCGCCCTCCCCGCGGAGGGTCGTCACCTCGAAGGGCTGACCCTTCCACAGGACGGTGACCGTGCCATGGTCGATGCCCGTGGGAATGACCTTTCGAAAGATTTTTTGGACCTTTTCAGGCCGCGCCGTGGTCGCGACGTCCCAGTCGTTGATCCGCTCTCCACGGAGTGTGTCGCGGACGCAGCCGCCCACCACCCACGCCCGCTCCCCGGAGCTGCGAAGCTCCTTACAAATGTCGAGCACCGGCCTAGCGATCTGCTGGCGGAGAATTCGGTGTGGCACCTCGCCTCGATAACCTTATGCGTGATCCAACGCAATTGGCTTGGAAGCCCAACAGGGTTACACTCGAGTGCTTGCCCCCACCCCCCCCGACAATCGAATGAACAGACTCTGGAAGCCCTTACTTGGTTTGGTGGTCGTCCTAGCGGCGTTTACCGTTTCCTTTGGCTGGCCGATTCACAACGGCCTCCAAATCGACATCGACACCTCGCCGAGAGCCCAGGCGGCGCGTCAAAAGACGCCCTGGGACCTCACCAAGCTTCAGGTGATGAACCGGGTGATTCACCAGGTGAACGACGACTACGTCGATCCGAAGCGAATCGACCACCAGCGGATGATGCTCGCGGGCCTCGACGCCATCCAAAAGACCGTGGCTCCTGTCCTGGTCCACTATCAAGACGGCGCCGAGACGCTCAAGGTGCAGGTGAACAGCCGGCAGTCCGAGTTCGCTGTCCAAGACGTGTCGAGCCCGTGGGAGCTAGCCGGGCGGTTCCGTGAGGTCTTCGCGTTCTTGCAGGAAGAGCTGAAGAACGAAGACGACCTCGAGCTCAGCGACATCGAATACACCGCCGTCAACGGGATGCTCAAGACGCTCGACCCGCACACGGTGCTGCTGCCCCCGGAGATGTTCGCGGAGATGCAGACCAGCACGCGCGGCGAGTTTGGCGGGCTGGGGATCGTCATCTCCGTTCGCGACGGCCACCTGACGGTCATCCGGCCGATCGAAAAAACACCTGCGTCGAAGGCCGGGCTTCAGCGCGGCGACCGAATTGTCAAAATCAACGACGAGTCGACCCTGAACATGCCCCTGAGCGGCGCCGTGACTCGTCTGCGCGGCAAGCCCGGCTCGAACGTCACGATCTTCATTCGTCGTGAAAACAAGACGGGAGTCTGGTCTGCACCCCGGCGCGTCGAGCTCACCCGTGACATCATTGAAATCGCATCGGTCGAGCACCGAATGCTCCGCGACAATGTCGGCTACATTCAAATCAAGAACTTCCAAAACAACACCGAGCTCCACCTTCGACGGGCGCTAGCCACCCTGCACAAGAAGCAAATGGTCGGCCTGGTGCTCGACCTCAGAAACAATCCGGGCGGTCTGCTCGACCAGGCCGTACAGGTGGCCGACACCTTTCTCGACGAAGGTCCCATCGTCACGACGTCGTCTCAGGACCCGCGCGAGCGCACCGAAGAGTTCGCTGAGTCGGGTGGCACCGAGCCTCGCTACCCCATGGTAGTCCTCATCAACGGCCAGAGCGCGTCGGCGAGCGAGATCGTTGCCGGCGCCCTCAAGAACCACGATCGTGCGCTCATCATCGGGGAGCAGAGCTTCGGCAAGGGTTCGGTCCAGGTGCTTTATCAGCTTCAGGATCGCTCGGCGCTCAAGCTCACCGTGGCCCAGTACCTGACGCCGGGAGACGTTTCGATTCAGGGCGTCGGCATCGTTCCCGACATCGCAATCAACCCGATGACCGTCGACCGGGAAAACATGGACCTCAAGGTCGACGAGAGCTTCCGTGAGTCGGATCTCGAATCTCATCTCACCCATGCGAGTGCGACCGATTCGCAGCGGCCGACTGTGGGCATGGGCTACTACCTCAACCCGGAGCTGCGGCAGCGACTGCTCGAGGCCGAACCCGGGGAAGAGAAGAACGAGGACCAGGAGGCCTTCCTGATTCGGTTCTCGCGGGGTCTAGTCGTCAACGCCAAGTCGCCCAGACGCCAACAGATGCTGCGCTCGGCCACGTCCATCATCGAGCGCGTCCAAAAGCAGGAAACCGAAAAGGTCGTGCGCGACCTGAAAAAGCTCGGCATCGACTGGAGCGTGGGTCCGGACCGAGGCCCGAGCCGGCTTCGCGTCACCGCCAAGACGAGCGCGGGCGACGAACCGGCTCGCGCGGGCGACCCGCTGACGCTCACCGTGGAAGTGACGAACGAGGGCGAGCACCCGCTTTATCAGCTTCGAGCAGCGACGAAGAGCGACAACCCCTGGTTCACGCGTCGGGAGATGGTGTTTGGCAAAGTCCTGCCCGGTGAAACCCGTTCGTGGGTCACCACCCTGGGCGTTTGCTCGACCGAAGATCAAGAGCGCGTCTGCCGCATTCCACGGAGCATGAACGACCGCGCTGATGCGATGTTGGTCGAGTTCGAGGAGGCGCACGGACACGTCCCGGAGCCGGTCGAGGTCCGGACTGTGATTCGCGCACTTCGCCAGCCGCGGTTTTCATATGGCTTGCAGATTGCAGACCTCAACGGCAACGGGGACGGTCGCGTGCAGCGCGGCGAGCAAGTGAGTCTGTACGTCACCGTCAAGAACACGAGCGACGTCGATAGCTTCGAAGTCCAGGCCAATCTGCAGAACAAGAGCGGCACGGGTGTGCTGCTTCACGACGGCCGCTTCCGACGCGACTCGATCGCCGCGGGCGAAGAATGGGTCGTGCCCTTCTCTTTTCAGGTCCTCCCCGACTTCGAGGACGACAAAGCCACCGTCTTGTTCGCCATCTCCGACACGGAGCTCGGCGCCACCGTGGGTCAGAAGGTCGATGTCCCGATTTACGCCGAAGCGGGGCCGGTGAAGCCCTTGCACGCCAGGGGCGTAGTGAGCCTGAGCGCGGGCGTCGAAATCCGCGAGCGCCCAGACGCGAGCGCCCCGGTCATCGGGGTCGTGAAGGGCTCCTTCCGCGCGCTTCACACCGCGACCAGCGGTGCGTTCGAGCGGGTGAACTTCGGAAAGGGTCGACCCGGCTGGGTCTCGGCGGCCGCTGTGTCGCCGTCCCAGGGTCAGGTCTCCACCGAGCCGCCCGTGGCCTGGATAACCAGCAAGGCTTCGCCCGAGATCAAGCTCTTGCCGCCCGCGAGCTACGTGACGCGCGACGAGGTCTTCCGGCTGAAGGGCAAGGCGGTCGACACGCAGCGCGTTCGAGACCTCTACATCTCCACGGGCGGTCACAAGGTGTACTACGAGTCGAACCAGGGCAGCTCCAATCCGAAAGAGCTCGCGTTCGATGCCGAGATTCCCGTTCACCCCGGCGCCAACTCGATCATGGTCGTCGCGCGGGAGGACAACAACTCGGTCACCCGCCAGTTCTTGACGGTGCGCCGCGACGCCGAGGACGGCTCGCTCATGGAGACCACGAAGTTCGAGGGGGCCCTGCTCTCCAACGGCAACGGCGGCGGTTTCCACTGAGCCCCGCGCCGCCGACCGGCGGACGTTCAACGCCCGCTACGGCGAATACGCGCCCGAGAAAAAGCCGGCGAAACGCTCGACGCCTTCGGGCAAATCGCCGCCGGCGCGAATGTGCTGCCAGAGCAGAGGAGCCACGGTTGCGATGACCTCGGAGACCCGGACCGAGGCCAGGGAGCCTTCGATATCGAAGCTGCGTCGAGATTCAATCTCGATGTGCATGATTTTGCACTCTTTCCAGGTGACAAATAACGACTGGGGATCGAGGCTCGGGACCGACAGAAGGAGGCGGGCTTCGCCCTCGGCCTCGGTGCCGCCGAGGAATGCGGATTGCTCCACCCGGCCGTGCCGCTGGATCAGTCCTGCGAGGTGTCTCCGCGCTCGCGGTTCCTCTTCGACTGCGAGCAGCGCCGCGAGCGCTCGCGTCGGATCGGCGGCGTCCTGCAGCACCGCCCCGACGAGCGCGTGGCGCTCGGGCCCGGTCAACTCCGCGTAGGCGAACGCCAGACCGTCCAGGGCTGTCCGATCGTACAGGATCTGATCTAGAAGGCTCGAAAACGGACCCCTTCGCGGCCGATCTGCGCTTGCAATGCCGGGGCGTTCGGGTTTCACGAGGAACCCTATACCGTAGCGGAACCCCTTCGACCAGGCCTTGTGCATGTAGTGAAACGTATTCCATTTGACTTCATTCACCCACTTGGCTAAAGGCATTCCGTTCAGGAGTTGCCATGCAGGGAAACGAGCTCATTCGGCGACACGAGACGATGGTCCGTGGCCTAGCCCACCGCCTTCGTCGCGAGCTCTCGCTCCGAGGCGAGCTCGACGACCTGATCGCCTTCGGCTTTGGGGGCCTCTTGGAGGCCGATCGTCGATTCGACCCGGGCCGAGGCGTGCAGTTCCGGACCTTCGCCTATCACCGCGTCCGCGGCGCGATGCTGGACGGCGTCCGCAAGATGGCCGACCTGCCGCGCCGTGCGCACGAGCGCCTGAATGCGCAGGGCGAGGGCACGCCCACAGCGGTGCCACACGCCCTCGATCGAGCGTTCACCCGCATGAGCGCGACCCTCAGCACGGCCTCGGTGCTCCAGGGCAGCTTCGGCGAGGAGAGCCCGGAGGCCGCACTGCTCAAGAGCGAAAGCGTCGCGCGGCTTCTCCAGGCGCTCCCCGCGCTTTCGCCGAGACAAAGGATATTGGTCCGCGGGTTCTACTTCGAGGGGCGCTCGATCGACGGCATGGCCAAGGAGCTGGGCATCTCCAAGTCCTGGGCCAGCCGCCTGCACCGCGACGCGCTCGCTGAGCTTCGCGACGCCCTCGAGACGCCGTGAGCGAAACCCGGCCACTCAGCCGAAATCAGTCTCTTCCCGGGGGGTTAGCTGCGCATTCGCCTACGCGCTTGGGCCTCAAACGCGAATCTGGTTTCGCACTTGAGCCGGGTGTGAGCTTTGTGGACTCAGGTGTGGCAATCGCGGCTCTGCCTTGTAAATTCCCGTGTAAAACAGAGCTGGAATTCCCGGGTTTTGCCGTTTTCTACATCTGGCACGTAATCTGCATCATGCTCGGGCAGTATGGGGGCTACTCGAACATCAGACCCGAAGATGTCGCCGGACAACCGAGGTGTACGGATCATTGCGAAGTCCGTCTACCGTGAGCTTCGGAACAGCGGCCACAGCCGCTCGGACGTCGTTGCATTCACCAATGCCGTTCTCGAGCTGGTGACGACGGAGCTTCGTGACGCCCAAGAGGCAGCCGAGTAACAATCGCGAGTCGCGCTGACGCCGGTCAAAAGCGCAGACTATTCGGGTGTTTGGCTCCTTGACCGAATCGAGCGGCGCGCTACGTTCCGCCCTCGCTGGCGTCCTGTCGGAGCATGGGTCGCAGTCGGGAGGGAGTCGAACGAACGATGGCTACGAAAATCGGAATCAATGGTTTTGGACGGATTGGGCGCTGTGTTGCACGCATCATTGCGGAGCGCGGAGACGATATTGAGATCGTAGGCATCAACGACCTCACGAGCGCCGACATGCTTGCTCATTTGCTCGAGTGGGATTCTGTCCACCGTCACTTTGACCACCCTGTGAAAGCCGACGAAGGCGCGATCTGGATCGGGGACAAGCGCATTCCGGTTTCGGCGGAGCGAGACCCGTCCAAGCTCAAGTGGAAAGAGCTCGGCGCCGAGGTCGTGCTCGAGTGCACGGGCTTCTTCCGGACCAAAGAAGCCGCGTCTGCGCATTTGAAGGCCGGCGCGGAACGCGTGATCATCAGCGCGCCCGGGAAGGGCAAAATCGACGGCACCTTCGTCGTCGGGATCAACAGCGACGAGTACAACCCAGAGACAGACCGCGTCATCAGCTGTGCATCGTGCACGACCAACTGCTTGGCGCCGCTGGTCCACGTGCTTCACGACAACTGGGGCATCGTCAAGGGTCACATGGTGACCGTGCACGCCTACACCAACGACCAGGGCCTTTTGGACCAGCCGCACTCCGACAAGCGTCGGGCGCGCGCTGCTGCCCTCTCCATGATTCCAACCTCCACCGGTGCAGCGACGGCGATTGGGCTCGTGATTCCAGAGCTTCAAGGCAAGCTCGCGGGCACCGCGATTCGCGTGCCAACTCCCAACGTGTCGCTCACCTGCCTGACCGCGCAGCTCGCCAAGAGCACCGACAGGGACGCCGTCAACGCCGCGTTGAAGGCCGCCGCAGAAGGCCCGCTCAAGGGAATCCTCCAGTTCCAAGAGACACCGCTGGTTTCAGTCGACTTCATGGGCAACCCGCACTCGTCGATCTGCGACGCAGCGCAGACCGATGTGGTCGAAGGCGACCTCGTAGAGGTTCAGAGCTGGTACGACAACGAGTGGGGCTTCTCGAACCGTATGCTCGATCTGGTACGGATCGTCTCGAGCGCGGACTGACCCCGTGTCGGAGCCCATTCGTTCCATCGAGGACCTGAACCTCGAAAGCGTCGCTACGTTCATTCGCGTCGACTTCAACGTTCCGCTCAAGGACGGTGAGGTGACCGACGACACCCGAATCCGTGCTGCCCTGCCGACGATTCGCCATGCGCTCGAGCAAGGCGCGCGCGTCGTCTTGGCCTCGCATCTAGGTCGTCCCAAGGGCAAGGTCGTCCCCGAGCTCTCGCTCGAACCCGTCGCCGTCCGCTTGGCCGAGCTCCTCGACATGGGTGAGGTCCGTCTCACCGACGACTGCATCGGAGACGGCGCGCGCAAGGTCGTTCATGATCTTCGAGACGGCCAGGTGGCGCTTCTCGAGAACCTGCGATTCCACCAGGAGGAAAAGAGCAACGACGTGGACTTCGCGCGCGAGCTCGGCGGCTCTTGTACGGCGTACGTGAACGACGCCTTTGGGGCGGCACACAGGGCGCACGCCTCGGTGAGCGCCCTTCCCCGCTTGATCGAGGACCGAGCCGCGGGCTTTTTGCTACAGCGGGAGCTGGAGGTGCTCGACAAGCTGCGCAGCGACCCGCCGCGTCCGTATCTCGCGATCCTCGGCGGTGCGAAGGTCAGCGACAAGATTGGGGTCATGGAAGCGCTCCTTGGCAAAGTCGATGCACTTCTAGTCGGTGGCGCGATGGCCAATACGTTCCTGGCCGCGCGCGGCCTGAGCGTGGGCAAGAGCCTTTGCGAGACCGACAAGCTCGCCTTGGCACGGAGCCTGATGGCCGCCGCTGAGGAGAGCAAGGTCGACCTGCTCGTCCCGGTCGACGTCCGGGTTGGCGATTCAATCGAGTCCACGGACCCGCAGGTCGTGGGCGTCGACGCAATCCCGGCCGACGCGATGGCGCTCGATATCGGCCCCGCGACGGAGCGGCTCTACAGAGAGAGACTCCGTCGGGCGATGGCGGTGTTCTGGAACGGGCCGATGGGCTTGTTCGAGAACACGGCCTTTGCGGAGGGCACCCTGGCCGTCGCACGAGCCGCAGCCGATTGCCCTGGATTCAGCGTGGTCGGCGGCGGCGATAGTGTCGCCGCGGTCAAGCAGGCAGACCTTGCGAACCGCTTCGATCACGTGTCCACTGGCGGCGGCGCGTCGTTGGAGTATCTAGAGGGCCGCCCATTGCCGGGCGTGGAGGCGCTTCAGCCATGACGAATCGCACACCGCTCATCGCGGGAAACTGGAAGCTGAACAACACGATTGCAGAGTCCAATGCGCTCGCCGGCGCCCTGGCCGCGCACGTCGGCGCGGGCCTCGGCTGCGAGGTGGTCGTGGCTCCGGTCGCGACCTCTTTTGCCGCGGTGAAGCAGAGCCTCGAGGGATCGGCGATCGGACTCGCGGCCCAGAACACGCATTGGGAAGATTCCGGCGCGTGGACGGGCGAGCTCAGCCCGACGCTCTTGGTGGACGCGGGCTGCGGCTACTGCATCCTCGGCCACTCCGAGCGGCGCCAGTTTTTCGCCGAAACCGACGAAGGCGTTCGGAAGAAGGTGGGCGCTCTGCTCGTGCACAAGGTCGTGCCGATCCTCTGCGTCGGCGAGACCCTCGAACAGCGCGAGGCGGGAAACACGCTCGACGTCGTGCTCGGTCAGATCGATGCAGCGACCGAAGGGTACGACGCCGTGGCCCTGGCGCCGCTGGTCGTGGCCTACGAGCCGATTTGGGCAATTGGCACCGGCCGCACGGCCAAGGCAGAGGACGCGCAAGAGGTTCACGCGGCGATTCGGAGCCGCCTGGCCGATCTCAAGGGCCGGTCCTGGGCCGATTCGGTTCGGATTCTGTATGGCGGGAGCGTGAAGCCCAGCAACGCCGACGAGCTTCTGGGCCAGCCCGATGTGGACGGCGCTCTCGTCGGTGGCGCGTCGCTCACGCCCGACAACTTCATTCCGATCATCGACGCCGGCGTTCGTCGGGCAGAGAGCTGAGGCCATGTATACCTTCATTTCGATCGTCTATGTCTTCGTGTGCCTTTTCCTGATTCTCGTCGTGCTCCTGCAGTCCGGTAAAGGCGGCGGGCTCGGCTCTGCCTTTGGCGGCGGCGCCAGCCAACAAATCTTTGGTGGAGCGGGCGCAGGCAACCTGCTCACTCGACTCACCGCCGGGTTCGCGTTTGCGTTCATGGCGCTCTCGGTTTGGCTCGCCTTCCTGTCGTCCTCGGGCGAGCAGGCGCTCGATCGCGCCGTGCGCGAGCAAGCGGCCGCGCAGGAAGTAGCCACGGAGATCGACGTCGAAGAGGCTGCCGCAGCGGAGGCTGAGGCCGAGGTCGAAGAGGCTGCCGAAGAGGCCGCGAGCGAGTAGTCGCGACGGCGTCAGCCCTCGTCCGTGCCGTGGACCGGGTGGATGCGGAGATACTGACCCAGGTGCTTCGCGCCGAAGTAAAACGGCGCCGTGTCCAAGAGCGCAACGGTGAGCTTGAACGAGTAGCCCGCGGCGATGAACGTGAGGAGCTGCGGCCACAGGGGCGCGGCCTCATCGATGGGGATGCCTCGCGCGAGGAAGTGCGTGATGAGGATCACCGAAACCGTGTCGACCAACTGGCTGACCAGGGTCGAGCCGTTGTTGCGGAGCCAGAGGTGGCGGCCGCCGGTGAGGCGCTTCCAGAAGTGAAAGACCTGAACGTCGATGAACTGCGCGGCGAGGTAAGCGACCATCGACGCGGTGACCGCGCTGAATGCCAGCCTGCGGAGCTCGAAAAAGATGCCCGATTGCGGCTGGTCTGCCGGTTCGAAGCCCGGGAGCGCGCCGCCGATCCAGAGAATGAACATCACCCAGAGGTTGAGGGCGAGGCCCATCCAGACGACCTGGTTGGCCCGATGGCGGCCGTAGAGCTCGGAAATGAAGTCGGTGCACAGGAAGGTGATCGGGTACGGCAAGACACCCACGGCGAGCGGCATCGGGACGGTGATACTCGTTCCCGGGAGCTCGAAGCTGAGGTCGATGAAGCGAGTCACTCCGAGGATGTTGAGCATGGCCAACGTCCCCAAGAACAGACCCGAGAGCACCAAGAACACGAGCTGCCGTCTCTCGTTCACGGTGGCTTCGTCGAGCTGCGGAATCCCTTCGAACCGATATTGCTCCGAGGGCAGAAGCCCGCGACCGCCTTTGCTCACGGTCGCGCCTTTTTGCGCAGGGCCTTGCGCTCGATCCCGCGCCACGCCTGATGCTCCTGCCCAGCCCGCTTCGCGTCGCCGATCGCTTCGTACAGCTCGGGCAGCGCGATCGACACCTGGCGATCCTTCACGGCGCTCTCCCACGCTGCGAGGAGCTCGTCGAGCTGCAGAGCAGCGGGAACGATGAGCTTCCCCCGAATGAGGGACCCCTGCGCGGAAGCTGCCTCGGTCGCTGGCGCGGCTGCCGAGACCGACCCTGGCTCGTGATCGTGTGGCTCTCCCGCCTCGCAGGCCGCGCAGTGGTGTTCAACCCGTTCCTCTTGTGTGAACAGGTGAACGCCGTCGGGGAGTGCTTCTCGTAGGCTCCGAACCGCCCCCGGCTCTCGTTCGAGGCCAACGAAACGCAGTCGGCGCTCGTCGCCCGGGCGTAAAATCTCGAGCAGCGGAAATACCGGAACGGCCTCCCCGGCCGACGCCTGATGCGCCGCGACGGGGGCGCCATCCCAGAGCACGAGGTCGCCATAGTCGATGGGTGCATCGCGAAACGTCGGAGACTGAACGACGCCGTGACAGGGGCTGAGAGGCGCGATCCATACCAGCTCGAAGCCGACCGTCTTATCGGGGAGCTGGGAGGTCGCGTCTGTGCCCGGCGTCCGCGAGAGCACGCGCAAGAGCATGGGCGGAAGATCGGCTACGAAGGGCATGCCGCGGGATCGATCGATGCGCGCCGGCACACCGAGTTGTTCCCAGATGGCCACCGCTTCTTCCGCCTTGCCTAGAGCGGTCGCGCAAATGGCGAGATTCCAGAGCACCGGCCGCTGATCGCCGAGGCGCATCCGTGCTTGCTCGTTGGCGGCGTAGCCCTCGTCGAAGCGGCCCCGCCATTTGTCGAGAAGGCCGGCGTCGTACCACCACTCGCCCCGCTCTGGGTCGAGCTCGATCGCACGCGTGAAGGCCTCCTGTGCTTCAGCGTCCTTACCCGGGCCGCAAAACCGGAGAGCGTTCCCAAGCATCGCGTTCAGGTTCCCCGCCGCCTCGGGGTTGTTGCGGTCAGCTTCATCGAGCGCGTCCAAGCTTCGCTGCAGCGCCTCGGCGGCCCAGGCCGCGGGCCCATCTTCGCTGAGGGGCGGCTCGTCCATCCCGCGCCGGCCGGCCTGCTCGAGCAGAAGCGACGCCGTGCCGAGCGTCAGACGCCAATCGTTTGTCCAAGCACCGGCCAGCTCCCGAAGCACCTCGCGGTGAGCAATGCCGTTTCCCAGTTCGCGAACTAGTCCCAGCGCAAGCTCGGCGAGCGTCGCGTCGGAGCCCAACTGGCTTCGCCGGCCAACGAGCGCTTCCCAGGCCGATTTCAAGTCTTGGGTCGGTTCGGACTGGTTCATGCGGGCCGAGCTTAGCAGCCAGCACCCGCTTGTCAGCGCCGCGGCGGCAGGCAAAGCCGGATTTCAGTACGCTTCTTGGTGGGAGCAGCCGTTATTCGCTAACCTGGGGACGCGCGGCGCTCGGCGGCCGGCACAAATGAACGGGGATGGGTTGCAATATCACAGTGCGGGACTGACCGACGTCGGACAGCGCCGGAAGTTGAACGAGGATGCGTTCATGGTCGACGACGAGCTCGGCTTGTACGTCGTCGCGGACGGAATGGGCGGCCATGCCGCCGGCGAAATTGCGAGCCAAGAAGCCGTCGATACGGTGTACGGCATGGTCCGCCGAGGCCACGAATCGCTCGACCGCGTCGCTCAGGGTGACATGAGCGAGGAGTCGCTCCGGCAAGCCATCCGAATTGTCGAAAGCGCCGTGCAGGCTGCGACCTACATGGTGTTCGGCCTGGCTCAGCATGACCCCGAACAGCAGGGCATGGGCACGACCCTGTCCGTGCTCGCGATGTGCGGCGACTACGGCATCACCGCGCAGGTCGGCGACAGTCGAATCTATCTGATCCGCAACCGCGACGCGCAGCCGCTCACCGAAGATCACACTCTAGTCGCCTGGCAGCTCAAGCAGGGGATCATCACCGAAGCCGAGGCCGCTCGATCCCCGCACCGCAATGTGATCACGCGCGCGGTCGGAAGCCGCGAATACGTGCAAGTGGATACGGGTTTCTTCGAGGTCCAGCCCTCGGACGCCTATCTTCTTTGCTCGGACGGGCTTCACGGCTACCTGCAAGAAGACGAGATCGCCGACGTGATCGACATGGGTCCCAAGGGCGCGGCCGAACGCTTCATCCACGTGGCGAACTCGCGCGGCGGGCGGGACAATATTACTGCGGTTGTGGTTAGCGTACGGTAGCAACCGGGGCGCGGAAAAAAC
>SHLP01000097.1 GCA_004283055.1 Deltaproteobacteria bacterium | reverse complement strand
GCAAATGGTCGAACGCGCGTGTTCAGTGGGGCGTCCCCATCGGCAAGCACGAGGCCATAGCGCACAAGAACGCGTACATTCTGGCTTCAGCCTTTGCCATGGAGTCGATCGCGTACACGGTGGGGGAGCTCGCCGACCACGAAGATGCGGATATTCGCTTGGAAGCAGCGGCCGCAAAGGAATGGAATAGCGTGCGAAACTGGAAGCTCGCCGATGAGACCCTCCAGGTTCGAGGCGGCCGCGGCTTCGAGACCGAGCGTTCGCTCTTGGCGCGCGGCGAGCCGGCCATCGGGATCGAGCGCGCGATGCGTGACAACCGTGTGAACCTCATCTTCGAGGGCACCAGTGAAATCATGCATCTCTTCATTGCACGCGAGGCGGTCGACAAGCATCTCCAAGTCGCCGGCAAGCTCATCGATGCAAAAGCCGGCCTTGCGCAGCGTCTCCGGTCCTTGCCGCGTATCGTCGCTTTCTATGCCTGGTGGTACCCAACGCGCTGGCTTCGCTGGAGCCTCTGGCCGAGCTTCTCGCGCTACGGGAAGCTCGCCAAACACCTGCGCTACGCATCGCGCGCATCGGCTCGCCTCGCGCGGAACACCTTCCACGGGATCGTACGCTTCGGGCCGGGCCTCGAACGTCGTCAAGGCTTCCTGTTCCGAGTCGTCGACATCGGCATCGAGATATTCGCGCTGGCCGCCACCGTTCGCCACGCGCACAAGCTCAAAGAGGACGGGGCCGAAAACGCGGCCCAGGCCGTCGACCTCGCCGATTTCTTCGCGCGGCAAAGCCGTCGGGCCATCGATACGTCGTTCCATCAGCTCTGGCGAAATGACGACGCCCAGGCGACCCGGGTGGGGCTCGACCTCCTCGCGGGCAAACATGCCTGGCTCGAACGCGGCATCGACCCGCTGCCGTACGACGTCGATGACCTTCGGCCGAAATCGATGGAGGAGATCTTGGACGAACGGGACCGGAAACGGGGCAAGCCCGCACCGGCGCAGCCGAAGGCGCATGAAGAGGTGCGAATCGCCTGAGGTGAACACGCTGGTTGATTCGGTGCGGCGCCGGCGTCCCAATCGGGGCCATTGCTGCTACGAAGCAGGCATGCTTCGAGCTCTGTTCACCGCCGGCGTGCTGGTGGCGTCGATGGGTTGCAAAGGGTCCACGAGCCCGAGCGCTCTGCACGAGGACGCTTTCTCGCCGGCGTTTTTTGCGAACCCGCCCTCCGAGTTTGGCCCGCAGACGCGCTGGTGGTGGCCGGGTGCCGCGGTCGATGACGCGGGCCTGCAGAATCAGCTGCGCCGTTTCGTGGACGTAGGATACAGCGCAATCGAGATCCAGCCGTTCATGTCCGCGCTCACGAATGCCGACCTGCGTGAGGACCCACGCATCCGCGCGGTAGGCGATCCGACGTTTCTCGAACGACTCCGAACCGCCGCGTGCACAGCAAGAGAGCTCGGGCTTGACTGGGACATCACGCTCGGCAGCGGGTGGTCGACGGGAGGGGTGGGGATCGATGACGACGGCGCGCGGCAGTTGCTTGCGGCCGAGCTCACCCTCGAAGGGCCCTCGAGCTACTTTGGACCGCTTCCAAAACCCGAGGCGCCCTCATGGATTGAAGGCACCAATCGCGTCCTTGCGGCAGTCGACGGCTTCGACCAGGAGCTCCAGCTCGTCTCGGTGCTCGGCGCCGAAGTCACCAGCGATTCGCAAGACCCGCCCGCTACGCTTGGCGACATCCTCGAGCTGACCAGGCAAGCGCAGGACGGCACGCTGAGCTGGGAGGTTCCCGAAGGGACCCATCGGGTCTTCGCGGTCTATGAGAATCGGACACAGCACTTCCCGGCCGGCGGTGCGTACCCGGGAGAGCTCGAAGACGCGCGCGTGATCGACCACCTCGATCGCCGTGGGGTTGAAGCCTTCCTCGACGCAGAATTTGGCGCCTGGCTCGAAGCCGTCGCCGAGTGCCCACCGCGCGCGGTCTTCGTCGACAGCTTCGAGTTGCTGGGAGAGCTGCCGTGGACGACGGGCTTCGAAGCCGAGTTCGAGACTTCACTCGGGTACGTTGTCGATCCCTTTCTCCCCTTCCTGTTCCTCGAAGGCGGCGAATCCGAGTACGTAAACATTCTCAGCGGCGAAAGCGTGGCTCGATACCAAGCAACGGACGATCGGGGAGCCCGGGCCCGCGAGGACTACGAAACGCTCCGAAGCGACCGCTTCGCAGAAGAGCTCATCGGGGTTTTGCGCACCTGGCTGCACGAGCGAGGCATCGAGCTTCGCCTGCAGGCACACGGCGGCTACGCAGACGTCTTAGACGCCTACGCGATGGCCGACATCCCCGAGTCCGAAGGCCTCTACGCCGGGGGCTCGTACGACTTCCTCCGCCTCTCCGCCTCGGCCGCGCACGTCGAGGGGAAACGCTACGTGAGCAGCGAGACCTTCGTTTCAGTCGGCAGGCTGGAGCTCACCGAACAGGAAGCGCGAATGCTGATGGGCCGGGCGTTCAGCGCGGGCATCAATCGACTGATGCATCATGGGAACGCCTACCCCTATCTCCACCAAGACGGGCAGCGCTGGTTCCCTTTTCACCCGCTCGACGACAGCGCGTTCTCGACCGGTCCGGTCGATCTGAGCTTCGACATCCATCCCGAGGCCGGCATTTGGGCGGCACTGCCCGGCTTGAACCGAATGGCCTCGAGGTTGAGCTACGCACTGAGCCGTGGCGCAGCGATGGCTGAGGTCGCGTGGCTCTACCCTCGATGGGACGCCCAGAATTTCGCCAACTTCGTCGTCGAGCCTGGGGCATTCGAATCGGCGACGAGCAGGGCACTTCGACGCGCGGGGTTTTCGTATGACCGTATCAGCAGGTCGGCGCTCGCTTCCTCGACGAGTGACGCCGGACTTCTGAGGGTGGGCCAAGGTTCCTATCGAGCGCTTCTCGTCGAGGGCCGCCTCGCCGCACGTCCCGAAACGCTCAGGGGCATCGAGCGAGCTGCCTCTGCCGAGGTTCCCGTCATCTGGATTGGGCCGTTCCCGGAGCGTGCGGACGGCCTGCGTGACCCCGAGGCGCGAGATGCGGCGGTGGCCGTGCTCGTCGAAAGCCTTCGCCCACTCGTCACGGTCGTTCCAAGCGTCGAGGACATCCCAAGGGCCATGGCAGGCTCCGGGGTGACGCCTCCGCTGGGCCCGGTCGACTCGGCTGGTCTGAGGCTCTCCGTCGAGCGCCGCCGGGTCAGCGACGGCGACCTCTACTTCCTGTTCAACGAGAGCTACGAGGAGCGCAGCGATAAGCTCCGAATCGAGGCCGCATTCACCGATGCCGTCCTGTTCGATCCTGAAACCGGTCGCGCAATCGCAGCCGACGTCGAGGGCGACACCGTGACCGTGACACTGGCGGGCGCGCGTGGTGTCCTGCTATGGGTCGCTCGAGCGCAGTAGCGCTGCCCTTCGTTCGGGCCAGCTGAGGAAAGGATCGTCACAATCATGACCGGCAAAATTCTCGTCTACGGTTCGTACGGATACACCGGCGATTTGATCGCGCGTTTCGCGAAGGAAGATGGCGTCGATGTGGTTCTCTCGGGGCGCAATTCAGGGCGGCTTTCCGAGCAGGCCAAGCGCTACGGGCTCGCATGGATTGCCGCCGACCTCTCCGATCGACAGTCGATCCGAAGCGCGCTCCGCGACGTCGACGTAGTCATTCACTGCGCGGGACCCTTTGCGCAGACCTACGAAGCGATGGCGCGCGCATGCATCGACACCCAAACCCACTACACCGACATTACGGGTGAGGCCGAGGTGTACGAAGGCCTTTGGGCGATGGACGAGGCGGCGACGCGCGCTTCGATCATGCTTCTGCCTGGTACCGGGTTCGACGTCGTCCCATCCGATTGCCTCGCTGCGCATCTGAAGTCGCGGTGTCCCGATGCAACGCACCTCGAGCTAGCGTTTCGTGGGCGAGGCGGCGGGGTGTCACACGGCACCGCGAAGACGATGGCAAAGAACATCCACCGCGGCGGCACGATCCGTCGCGACGGCAGACTGGAGCAGGTGCCGGCCGCGTGGAAAACACGCATGATTGACTTCGGTGATGGGAAGCCGGCGCACTGCATGTCGATTCCCTGGGGTGACGTGGTGACGGCGTACAAGAGCACCGGGATTCCAAACATCATGGTCTACATGGGGATCCCGCAGGGGGCTGCACGCTTCCTCAGGCTCACCCGGCCCTTGCTTCCACTGCTTGGCACTCGACCCTTGCAAAACATGATGAAGAAGCGGATCGAGGCAGGCCCGGCAGGCCCGGATGACGAGGCGCGCAGGACGGCCGTGAATGAGCTCTGGGGCGAGGTGAGGACAGCCGACGGCCGGACCGCGGTGTCTCGTTTGCGCACGCCCGAGGGCTACACGCTGACGGCGCGGATGTCGTTGGCGATCGCGCGGAAGATTTGCAGCGGCGAACACGAGCCCGGCTTCCAAACTCCATCGACGGCGTATGGCAAGGACTTGATTCTGGAGCTTCCTGGCGCCGAGCGATTCGACGACTGAAGCCCTGGTGCGAGCCAGCGAGTCTCCTAAGCCACGGGCTCCATGAGCACCTTGATCGACCCGGAACGCCGACGATTCGCGGCCGCCGAAAGTGCGTCGCGGTACTTCGCAAGCGGAAACACGTGTGTCACCATCGCCTCGACGGGTGCACCCGTCTCGACCAGCATGTCGTGTGTGATTTGAAACGTATGCGGCCCTTCGCCGCGCCACTTCTCGCGGCCGTAGCCGAGGAACCCCTTGACCTCGAGCTCGCGTGCCCAGAGTAAGCTCAAATCGAGCTTTGGGATTTCGGCGGCGCAGCCGAGCATGACGATTTGGGCGCGCGGCGCCGCGTACCGCAAGCACTGGGAGAGGGACTGGCCGCTTCCGACGCAGTCGAAGATGAGCGGAAAGCCGCCGCCGGCATATACTTCGTCTCCTACGATGGGCCTGTAGCCGCGCGCGCCGGTATGAACCAGAGCCTGCCGTGCCTCGTCGCCGGGGGAGACGACGAGGCTCGCGCCCAAGCTCTTCGCGATGTCGGCCTCGTGATGACGTTTTACCTGGGCGATGAGCTCGCCCTGATAGCCGGCGGTGCGCAGGGACCAGATGAGCCCCAGTGCGATCGGCCCGCTCCCGATGACGAGCGCCGGTCCCGCTCCGAACGGGCGCACGTTCAATGCCGCGTGCATGCCTATCGAGAGCGGCTCGATGAGCGCTGCGGTGCGATTCGACAGGGCGTCGTCTACGACGAAGAGCTGGCTCTCGTGCGCGATCATGCGCTCGCCCCAACCGCCTGGCAGGCTGTTGTGATAGCCGACGGTCATGCCGGGCTGAAAAGCCTTCCCCGAGACCCGAAGCCGACCCTCATCACCCATGCGCGCGCAGGTGCAATGCCGGCCGCTCGCGCAGGACCCGCATTGAGCTTCGCCGGTGAATCCACGCATGGTGCAAGAGATCATTGGGTCGACGGCGACGCGCTGGCCGGGCTCGACCCGGCGAACAGCGGGTCCAACTTCCGAGACGCGCGCGAGTACCTCGTGGCCCAACACGGCCGGCAACGAGCCGAATGGCTCCAAGATGGGGCTCGCTTGGAATGTCAGGGTGCCGACATCGGTGCCGCAAATCCCGGCCTCGAGCACGTCGAGGCGGACCCAGTCGTCGCCGGGAAGCGCTGGCTCCTCTACCTCCCGGTACCTGACGCGGCTGAGGCCTCCGAATATGGCGGCTTCGGTGACGGCGCCCAGGCTTTTGCCGATCAAAAAGCTCGGGATGGTGACGTCGAATGTGACGGCGTTCATTTCGAGGTGTCTCTCAATCGCCAGCGGTCAACGAACATAGTACCCGGACACGCGGTAGATGCCGTCCGGATCACGCATGGGTGTCACGGTCTCGATGGCAGTCGCCTTGTTCTGGAACTTGGTTCGGTACTGAATCACCACGTACTCGCCGTCCGGTGCACCGGGAAGGTGGGTCGTGTATTCGGCCGAGGCAACTTCGCGGCTCAACACCGAACCCAGCGGACCTCGAACGCCAGCGACCTGCGTCACCCACTGCTCCTTGGGCACGACGCCTTTGAAGTAGGCGCAGGCCTGCTCCCAGCTGTCCTCGTACCGCTGAGCGTCAACAACTTCGAGCCAGCTATTCGCTGCGGCGAGCCCTTCATCTACGCTCCCGCCATTCGGCTGCTCTTTCTTGCTGCAACCCATAGCGAGGAGCCCGAGTACCAGCATCCCAAGGATAGCTCTGTTCTTGTGGTCCATGGCTTGTCCAATCTCACTCACCGATGCGCACCGCCAGCTTGCCGCGGACGCGCCCCGAATCGAGGGCCGACAGCGCCGTATGGATGTCGGACAAAGGGAAAGTCTCCTCTACGGACGTCTCGAGGGCACCGGACACGATCCAGGACGCAACTTGCTCGAGGTCGGCCGCCCGAGACTGCACCGTGACGAAGCCGCAGCGTTTGCTCGAGAAAAGGCTCAGGAACATGCCGCCTATGAGAGAGGGCGACGGCAGGAGCGTTACGTAGGCGCCACCGCGGTTGAGCAGTCGTTTGGCCTCCCCGAAGGACGAGATCGAAGCGGCGTCGAACAAAATGTCGAAGGTTTCGTTCACGGACGACAGGGGGGTCTCCCGATAGTCGATGACTTCCTTTACGCCTAGGCTCTCGACGAAGCGAGCCTTGGCGGCGCTCGCCGTTCCGACGACATCCGCACCGAGGGCCAACGCGATCTGCACGGCATAGCTGCCGACACCTCCGGAGGCGCCGTTCACCAGGACTGTCTGGCCGGATTTCAGACGCCCTCGGTCTCGAAGCCCCTGAAGCGCCGTGCATCCAACCGTCGCTGCAGCGGCCGCGTCTTCATGACGAACCGCAGGCGGCTTGACGCCGACGGTATCGGGTTTGACCGCGACGAGCTCGGCAAAGCTTCCCTGCTTGGTCGAGGGCGAATATGCGAGATGGCCAAATACCTCATCGCCGACGGAGCGCCCTCGGACGTTTGCGCCGACCTGCTCGACGACCCCGCTGAAATCGAATCCAATCGCAGCCGGGAAATTCTTGGAGTGAAGAAACCCGCCACCGTCTTTGCCACGAATGACTTTGAGGTCTGCGGGATTGACGGACGCGGCGCAGACGCGAACCAACATCGTACCGTCCGTGACCTTCGGCGGCTCGATCTCGCCAATCCGCACGTTCTCAATCGCTCCAGACTTGTCCAGAATGGCTGCCCGCATCCGAGTCCCTCGCTGGCCCGAGCTGAGGTGTACCACAGCCCGGCCGCGGGCTCACGCCGCTCTGTGTTCACAGATGCCTGGCGCCGTTGGTACCGTCAGCCGTGCTTCCTCTCGTGCGCGCTCAACGGACGCTTCGCCTTGGCGAGCGCCTCGAGAATGCGGTCGTGAATCGAGGCGCCAGGGTTCTTCGCTGCGGTCAGTGCTGCGGTGTGTGCGGCGCACAGGTTCTGGGCCCCGCGCCAACGCTCGGCGAGCCGTTCAGCCCATTGACGAAACTCGCGCGCGGCTCCGGCTCGCTTTTGCAGGGCCTTTCCAAGCGTCGGATGAAAGCTCAGCGAGTCGGTCCGCCCCAGCAGCCGGGCAGCCTTCGGAAAGCGGATGTACATGAGAGTATCGTCGACGTGAATCGACTTCGAGGCACGGTGCAGGGCGAGCACTGAGGAGAAGTGCACGTTTTCGTTGGATGAAATGAAGTCGACGCCACGCGGCACCGAGAAGTCGAAGTCATCGGAGAACATCGCATGCAGCGCAGGGTCTTCCGTACGCTCCGCTTCCCAGGGAAGCTCGGTGAATCGAGCGACATGGCGCGCGGTGCCATGGAGCCTGGCACCGGGAAATCGCTCATGCATTTTACGCGCGTATACGGTGTGAAACGGGTGCACGTTCAAGATGGCCTCGACGTCTTTGCCCCCGTTCGTGAGCTCCAGAATCTGACGCTCGACGTCCCCGCTGAGCGCATAGGAATCGAGAAAGACGAACCTTCCGCTGCTTCGCTTGACGAGGGAGGCCTGCGTCCCGATTTCGATCACGCCGCCGATCTTGAATGATCCGCGAATGTTCCAGAAATCATCCGCGACTTCGATGATGTGTGGCTGCATGCTCGCCGTTAGTCCCGCGGCGGCAAGCCGTGCACGAGCGTCAAGAACTCCATGTCGGTACCCGCGCGACGGTGCTCCGAGATTGCCTGGTATTCGGGATCGTTCCACCAGGCCCGGGCATGTTCCTCCGATGGGAACTTGAAGAGCACGATGCGCCCGGGACGCGGTGACGAGCCTTCGAGCGTGTCGCTATGGTCATCGAAGGTGAAGAACTCGCCGCCATGGCGCTTCAGGATTGGAAAGAACCCCTTTTCGTACTTCCGGTAGGTCTCGGCGTCGTGGACGACGAAATTGGCGATCATGAAGCAGGGTACGTCGGACACAGCTCATCTCCTTTTCATGGGCGATGCAGTCGAGAGGAGCTTGCCGCGAGCCGTCCTCGGCGGCTCGCGACCGAGGCGCGGCGCATCGCCATTAGTAGTTCAGCCGAAACGCGTTACGGCTTTGCCGCTTGACTCTGCGTGCTGCTTGCGAATCCGCCCAGTCGAGCACGTCTCCCTTGCTCGGGTCGAGCGCTAGGAGCAATCGTGCTGTGGCGGACGCGCGCGCATCGAAGCCCTTCTCGGAATAGAGATGCACCGCGCGCTCGTAGGCGATCACCGCTTCGGGGCCGCGTCCGATTCGACGCAAGAGGTCGCCCTTACGGTGCGCCCAGCGAGGGTCATCGGGCTTGCGCTTCTCGATCAGCTCGTAGACATCGATCGCTTGGTCGAATCGTTCAGCTTTGAGCGCCCTGCTCAGCTCAGCAACAAGGTCGGTGGTCTTACTTTCGTTTCGACGCCTGTCCGGCACAAACTGTTGCAGCACGTGAGAAGGAATACGCATCGGACTGCTGAGTTAACCTCGATCGGGAAACCCTGTCCATAAGTAATTGTTTACTCGTTTCGACCGCGCCGATCGGTTGCTGCCGGACCAAAATCTGAGGACTTCAGTCGCTTGCTGAACAAACCTTCAATTCACGAGCAGTTGTGACGACCGCGGCGCCCACAACACGCTCACACCCGCCGGCGGGATCGAGGCGGCGGTCCCTCGAGGTCGTCGTACTCGTCGTCCTCGCTGCGAAACACGCGCAGACGCTGAACGACGTTCGATACCGGCGGGATGCGCTCCGCCAGACCGACTAGGCGCCGGATCGTACCGTTGCCGCTCGGGACACCCTTCGCCTCGACCGGCATGTCGGCAATTCGTGCGCTGACATCGGCGCGTGTCCTCGCGAGCCGCTCGGGGTCGGCGCTCAGCTCGGCTGCAAGCCGTCGCTTTTCCGCGAAGTCTTTCTCGCCGAGCACTTTGCCGAAGGAACGCAGACCGGCGATTTGGAAGTCGTGCTTCTTGAAGAGACGGTAGATCTCCTTGACCCGGTCGACGTCGATTTCACGGCCTAGCGTATAGCTCTCGAAACGGCCCTCCATGGCGAGAAGCGCGGTCTCGGCTAGGCAGGCGTACGCCGTTCCCTTGGGAAGGCCGATGTCATAGCCGATGTCGATGTCGCCAGGGATGAGCACCTCGCCGCTTTCGATGACGGCGACATCCGGGCGCAGTGCGGCTTCCTTCGCGCCGATGTCCGGCGGGCGGGCGACATCGCAGATCACCGCTCCGGGCTTGCATGTGCTGATGTCGAGAATACGTTGACCGAAGGCAGAGGTCGCCGTCACGACGAGATCGCAGTCTTCGGCGAGGTCGCCAGGTCGCAGCGCAATCGTCACCCGAGTGCCCGGTGTCTCCTTTTCCATGGTCCGCTTCAGGTCGATGAGCTTCTCAGGTTCGATCGACACCAAAACCACGTCGTGAATCGCCTGGGCCAGAAGCCGCGAGCACACCGCGCCAATCGATCCGGTCGCGCCGATGATCATCGCGCGGCCTTTGGTGAGATCGGTCGCTCCCATGTTGACGACGGCCTGCTTCGCCGCTTCGAGCGTCGCCGCCACGGTCAGGCTGTTGCCACTGGTGATCGCAATCGACGCCTCGTGCGCAACCGTGGCGCCCGCGTCACCGACGACGCTGGTGAACGCTCCAAGCCCCATCAGACGGCAACCGAACCGCTCCGCCATTCGTGCCGCGTCGTTGAGGCGGTTGTATGTGAAGCGTGGGCTTCGGCGCATCATCTGCCGCGGCGTCGACCCGAGGGCGAAGAGGTGCCCCTCGATACGCTGCCCTGTCGTCGGTGACCGACCGCCCGCGATTCGACCGACGTACATGGGCCGGAGGTAGGCGGCGGTTTCCTCTACGACGCGGTCCGGGAAGAACTTCGTCCACTTGAAGTCGGGATGACGATGGACGAATCCGATGTCGAGCGGGTGAATCACGAAAGCGAATCGGTTGATCCCCTCCTCGTCGGCCTGAAGGTAGCGGATGGCGGGGCTCCACGAGATTTCGGCCATGAGGTTGAGGTAGGCATCCTCGGTCAGCGATGCCGCCGGGTCGTCGCGCCATGCGACCAAGAGTGCCTCGATGACCGCAGCCGAATGACGCGCCACCGCGACTCCGTCTTCGAGCGAAGGCATCAGGACGACGAGGATGGTCGCCCCGCGCGCGCGGAAGTCAGCGACGTCTTCTTCGGTGGCGCTTGGCACGACGACCGTCTTTTTCCGAAGGTCGAGCGGCGCCACGTGACGAATCATCGCGGAGTCGCCTGCAATGACGTCGGCCCAGCGAAAATGCGTCGTGGCCCGGCGGGTCCACGCCCCTCTTGGCGGCCAGATCTTTTCGATGGGCGCGTCCTTGAGGACCTCGAGGGTCGGAGCGTCGGCGGTCCCTAGCGTTTCGGGGCTGCCGAGGCCCGGCACGTCGGGCAAGCCGAAAAAGATCTCCGGATCGAAGTAGTCGACCCTGGGGGTCAAACGGCCGAGCGCGCGTGCAAGGCCGACGTGATTGAGACCCGGCACCATGAGCACGCGCTTCTGGCTGAAGATCCCAGGCTGGGCGCGGTCGGCGAGCACGACGCTCCATCGCTCGAGACCGGGTCGCACGCCGCTCCCGTCGACAACCGGCGTCCGGGTAGCCACCGCCGCCAGGTCTTGCCCTATCTGGTAGCGCCGATGCGCATCGCCGAGCTCCAGATCTTTCGGAATCCCGTCCAAGGCGATGGCGTCGACCATCCCATCGTGCTCCCGCACCAGCGCCTGCGCGCGGTCCAGGTCACGACCGCAGCCGCGCCACAGAACTTCTGCGCGCCGGTCACCCAGCTGGGCGGTAAAATTCTCGTTCTGTTCTCCGAGGTGTATGACGAGACAGCGGTTCATCTCAATCTCCTCCGACTCGTGCGATGCGATCGGGATCCTAGTACGGCCGGACGGTCAGGCAAACTCAGAACCTAAGGGGACGAGGCAATCGAGATCGCCGCGGCGCGCATCGTGGCGCTGAGAAAAACTGCAGGTCGAACCTTTCCTGCGGGTCGCTGGTGTGGTTTAGTTCGGCCATGATGCGACGTTGGCTGATTCTGATCGCCGTCGGAGCTGGCCTGTTCCAGCTCGCCGGCTGCGATCGGGTGGGCGCGGACTGCGACAACCCGGGCTCCACGGGAGACTGTGCGTCCGGATTCATCTGCACCTTCACGGGCCGCACCGTGCCCCTCAATCCTGGCGACCTCGGGATACCCAATCAAGTCTGCCTTCGGCTCTGCGACACAGCCACCGACTGCGGCAAAGGCGAGAAGTGTCAGATCGCACTCTGCTCGAACCGAAAAAGCTGCCAGACGAACCCCATTGCAGAAGCGCCGGGCGAGTTCTGCATGGGCGCGGGCGGTGCAGGAGGCATGGGCGGCGCCGCTGGCATGGGCGGCGCCGCTGGCATGGGCGGCGCCGGTGGCATGGGCGGCGCCCCGGCATGCGACAGCACTGCACTGGCGTATATCCAAACGCTGAACCCCGCCGCCGGTTTCAACCGGACCAACTTCGTGCCTCTCGATACGACCAATCTCCCGTTCACCTGGGACCGCTACTCAATCTCATTGGACCTGACCGACCCGCTCCTCGAGGGTCAGCTTCTTCAGTTCGGCTTCTCCGCCACCGCTTCTGGCTTCGAGCCGTCGGGGGTGTTCTATGACAACGTTCTGATCGATCCCGATGCGCAGTACGCAGAGAACTTCGAGTCTCTCGATCAGGCAAACCCAGAGGCCCTCGGCGTTGATCCTGACCCGACGTGGGGTGGAGGATGGGTCGTCTTTGGCAACGCCTTCCAGCCAGACGGGACGACGCTTGCCTATCCGTACGGTCCCTTCCCCGCACCAAACAATTCGGGCGGCTTTTCCGGTATCGCTCTAGGTGAAGGAGGCGGTGCACAGGGCGACCAGGTGCTGGTGATCATCAGCGACTACAACAATGCCGACCAAAACACAGGGCTTCGAATCGAGTCGAATACCTTCCGTGAACGCACGATCACGGCAGCCGACCTCGGCTCTACGCTCACCTTCAGCTTCGATGCCAAACGCGGGAACATCAACGAGGGGTGCCCCACGGGAGGTACGGGTGGCACCGGAGGTGTTGGCGGCGCCGGCGGCGGCGGCGCGGGCGGCAACGGTGGCGCCGGAGGCATGGCCGGTGTGGGCGGCGCGGGCGGCATGGCTGGTGCCGGCGGCATGGCCGGTGCGGGCGGCATGGGCGGCAGCGGCTGAGACGTCGCGCCGGGGAGCCTCAGTCCGAAAACAACTGGCTTCTTCTCACGACGAGCTCGACGCGACGAATACGTCCGTTTCGCGAAAAAAGCTCTGCGCTCAGGTCCGCCGGGAGCATCGGCGCCTTCAGCTCCCGTTGACTGCGATCCGCAAGGCTGAGTGTCACCGCCGGCTCCGGGACCGAGTCATCCAAGCGATAGACGAACGGCACCTGACACCAGGTGAAGGCCAATCCGGATGCCGGCACGGTCAGCTCCTGCCACTGTCCATCGACGTCGAGGAAACGAAACGTCTGCGGTCTGGCTACAAACTCGCGAGCCCGAAGAAGCCCAAGCTCGAAGTTCACCGCGCCGTCGCTGACGCGCACCCCAAGCTCACCGAACCGAGTCAAGATCTCTTCTTTGACTTGGCCGGTCATACCGGGCTGCTGGGCGCCGGCGTGCTTTGGCGTATGTGAATAGGGGTCGGTCGGGAAGGCGCCGTACTCGCCGGGGGTCTTGTTGAACCCCAAGCCCTCACGGACACGGTAGTACAGTTGCCCGAGCCGGTGGCACGTTTCTTCGTCCGCATGATCGGCCAGTGCCTCGAAGAAATTCTCCTGCACGGCCAAGAGCAGCTTGGAGACCATGTGCCAATAGACCGACCCCAGCCCCTCGAAGCCAAACATCGTGCCGCTCCGCCCCGTGAACTCCTTGTGCCGGAAGACTTCCTCGTAGAGCTCCAGCAGAGGTTGGCGGGCCTGCTCGAGCGCATCGCCGTAGCGCTGCCCCAGCGCGTCGAACCTCGACATCAGGTCGCCGCGGTTGCGCAAATCCGCGCTGAATCGGTAGCAGCCGTCTTTGTCTCTCAGCACGACGCTCCGATCGCCTCGTTCGAGCATCTCGGCGAGCAGCGGGATAGCTTCGAACTGTGGGGCCGGAATCCTGTTCCGTTCCAAGAAGCTCGGCAGCGGGCGATCGGGATACAGCATGAAGGTGCCCAGATCGGCCCGATGCATTTCGCTCTCGAATAGCGCTTCGAGCACACGGACGGCCTGCGCCGGTGAGATTGCGCCGGAGCTGAGCGCAGCCACCTGACCCTCCAGCATGGCGTAGAGATGTTCGACCTCGACGGCCTCCGGCCCCAAATGGAGCAAGTTGTAAGCGTGGTGCAGACCGTCCTCACGCAGGCTCTGCTCGATGCTGTGGTCGATGGCGGCCATCGCATCGTTCAGCATCTCGTTGAGCTTGGAGAGCGGCTGCTGAACGACGCCGGAAAACACTTGCTTCCGATAGAGGGTCAGCCGGTAGCGAGACGCCGCCTCTCCTGCTGCGGCAAGCAACTGGTAGCGAGCCTCGGCGCTGACCGCCTCCTTCCCTAGCTCTGGTCGCACTTCGCGAAAAGCGCTCGCCGCCTCACCCAGCCA
>SHLP01000226.1 GCA_004283055.1 Deltaproteobacteria bacterium | reverse complement strand
GGTGCGCTCGCCGGAGGGCGCTGTGACGGTGGTGCGCTCTCGGTAGGTGGGTCGGACGACCCCTCCGGCCTGAGCGTCGGTTTGGTGGTCAGTGGAAAGAGCACGCTGATGACGTCCGCGAGGCTTTGCGTCGTGCTCTGCACGGCGGCGTGATCGCTTTTCACGTCTTGGAGAAGGGCGAGAGTCTGGCTGAGCGTGCCCAGCGCGTTCTTCACGCATGTCTTGCCATCGGGTTCGGTCGACGCGTACTCCGCCTCGAACAACGCGCCAATGGACTTGGCCACGTGCTGCGTCAGCCGGAGGACCTCTTCAGGGACGTCTGTATCCTGCTGAAGCGTTTCGAGTGCTTTGCCGAGCGATTCGCGAGCTTGCCGCGCTTCGCTCGCCGATGAGTAACCCATGCCTGGTCTTCCCCCGTCTACTTAGCCCGAAGGATACCGGGAGTGGCCAGCAGGTCAAAGCTCCTTCACGAAGACGACTCTGGATCGCCCTGGACCGGCGTAGTCGGGCACCTCGGTGCTCTCGAAACCCATGGACTGGTGAAACCGGACAGGGCCTTCATGCCCTGCAGAAGCCAGGGATTTGATCCTCTTCATGCCGGCGGCCCGGCACCGTTCCGTAAACTGGGCATAGAGCTTCTTTCCGACCTTGCGGCGCCGGTGGTCGGGGTGAATCCCGACCAGGTGCACGTATCCGGTCGCGGACGGCCCGGGCAGCATCACCCCCAGCAGAAAGCCGATCAGCTCTCCGTCGAGCTCGGCCACCAGCGCATGTTCCCCAAACTCGTAAAAGAACATGGGGTCCGCGCGCCTTCCGGCGGGCCCGCCCCACCACTGGTCCAGCACCGAGATGATATAGTCGTAGTCAGCTTTCGTGAGTCCCCGGATTTCCATCGTCTACGACGGCGGATAACACGAACGAGAGCAAGACGCACGGAGACCCGAGTCCAGCCATGTCCCAATCCCCAGCGTCATCGGAGCGCGCCGAAGTTTCCTTCTGCCCTTACTGTCACCAAGGCTTCGAAGGCCGCAGCGAGTGCCCCGAGCACGAGCTCACGCTGATTCCTTTCCATGAGCTTCCGCGCCGCGCCGATCGCCTTTTGGACGAGGTCGCGTTTCTCGTGGACCCGCGTCTCGGGCGTAGCGCACCATTGCTGGGCGCCGCGCTCGTTCTTGTGGGCTTCATCGCGCCGTTCGCGCGCTCGTCGAGGCTCGAGGCTTCGGCACTCGAAGTGGCTATCGATGGCGCTGGCAATCTCTGGCTCACTCCGGGAGCGGTCATCGTGCTTCTGTGGATCCTTTGGCAGAGGCGCAGACGCGATACGATGCGCGCCGCGAGGGCTGCCGTCCTTGGACTCGCGCTGGGAGGCCTCTTGCCGCTGATCTACACCTGCCGCCGGATTGGCATAGTCGCCGAGGCTCGGGGCGCAACGGTGGACTGGCTCGTGGGACTCTGGCTCATGGTGGCGGGCCTCTTGGTGGCTGCCTTTGGCAGTCGTCGCTTTGGGGACGGGCGCTAGGCGGCGCCTGGCACCGTCGGCCTGAACATGTACCCCTGCTGTTGGACGACGCAAACGCGGTTTTTTCCAGCGACCCTTGCACGGGCAACCGCGATACTCGCTGCATCCAAGAGCTCGCTATGGGTGCGAATGGCGCCGCTCGGGTACAGCCCCACGCCGATCGAAATCGTCAGCTCGATTTTAGTCGCGCCCAAGACGAAAGGCCGAAGAGCAAGCTCGGAGACGATCCGGTCGACCACCGAAAGCGCTCGCGCAGGCCGGGTATCCGGAAGCAAGAGACCAAACTCGGACATCCGGAAGCGCGCTGCGATGTCCGTCGCGCGTACGGTGTGACGCAGCCGTAACGAGACCTCCTCGAGAACCCCAGTTGCGAGCTTCGCTCCTAGCTCGGAGACGATGTCCCGGAACCCATCGACCGCCACGATGCAGCAGGCTAGCGGATCCAAGTGCCTCTGCGCCTTGTCAAACTCGCTTTCGAGTCGGTCGTGGAAATGGAGATGATCCGGTAGCGCGTCGACCGCTTTGCGAGCCGATCCATCACCTCGATCGCGTCTAGCGAGCTGGACATCGTCGTGCGTTTGCTTCACTCGAATCATGCGCTCTAGGCGCTCCACGAGCTCCTCGTCTCCAATAGCCTTGGAGACATGATCGTCCGCGCCGCTCCGCAGAATGCGGGCGCTCGCTTCGGACATGGGCGTCAGCAACACGACGGGGACGAAGCAGTCCTTCGCGATCGATTTGACGACTTTGCACGCATCGATTCCACTCAGACCCGGCATGTTGAGCTCGAGGACGACGAGCTCTACGCGCTGTGCGCGAACGGCGTCGATCGCCTTCTGGCCGCTGTTTGCGGCGACGACGGCCAGGCCTCGGTCACGAAGTAGCTTTGATATCCGTTCCCGTGCGGCCCGATCGTCATCGGCCACGACGACCACAGCCTTATGCACGGCTCCAGCAGACCCCACCCTGCTAGGATAGCCGAGTAGGCAGAGATCCGCGAGGCTTGGTCGGCGAGTTTCCCTAAGCGCGAGAGGCGTCTATACTGCCTATCGGCGCGCTTCCGGTGGCGCGAGACTTGAATGGAGCTCAAGCAGCAACTCAAATTATCTCAACAGCTCATCATGACGCCGCAATTGCAGCAGGCGATCAAGCTGTTGCAGATGTCTCGCATGGAGCTTACCGAGCTGGTCCAAGAAGAGCTGCTCGAGAACCCCGTGCTCGAAGAGGGGCCAGAGTCTCGAGAGTCGAGCACGCCAGGCGCCGAGGAAGTGGCGTCCGCCGAGCTCAAGGCGCACGAACAGAAGAAGGAAGAAATCGACTGGGAGCGGTACCTCGAGAACCAGTCGAACGAAGCCCCCATGCCCTCGGTCCGTCGCGGGCCGGACGACGAGTTGCCCGGGCTCGAAGCGACTCTTTCGAGCGCCGAAGGCCTGGATGACCATCTCGGGTGGCAGGTTCGCATGGGGGATTTCGTCGAAGATGAACGCCGCTTTGCCGGGCTCGTAGTCGGCAACCTCGACGACAACGGCTATTTGAAAATCGAAGGAGTGGCGCCCGATGACGTGGTGCCACGACTCGCCGCCGAGGCCGACCTCGATCCGGAGGACGCAGAAGAAGTTCTTGCGATGATTCAGCAGTTTGACCCGCTTGGCGTCGCCGCCCGCACTCTTCAAGAGTGCCTGCTGATTCAAGCCAAGCACTACGGCATGGACGAGCTAGTGATCCGCGTCCTCCACGATCATCTGTTGGACCTCGAAAAACGCCGCTACCCAGCGATCGCCAAAGCCTGCGGCTGCGCACTCGACGAAGTGTACGACGTGGCGCAGATCATCGCCGAGCTCGAGCCGCGCCCGGCTCGCCGGTTCCAGACGGAAGAGCCGCGTTACATCACCCCCGACGTTTACGTGCACCGCGTAGGGGAGGAGTACTACGTCGTCGCTAACGACGATGGCATGCCGAAGCTGAAGATCAGCGGTTTTTACCGCTCGGCGATGGCCGACAACCCGAAGGCCAAAGAGTACATCCAGGACAAGCTCCGAAGCGCCCAATGGCTCATTCGGAGCATCGACCAGCGCCGAAAAACCATCGTCAAGGTCACCGAGTGCATCGTCGAGAAACAGCAGGATTTCTTCGACAAGGGCATCGAGTATCTCAAGCCCATGATATTACGGGACGTCGCAGAGGCTGTGGGCATGCACGAAAGCACGATTTCGCGCGTAACCAGCAACAAATACGTCCATACCCCCCGAGGTACTTTTGAGTTGAAGTACTTCTTCAACAGCGCCATAAGAAGAGACCACCAAAACGACATCGCCTCCGAAAGCGTCAAGCAGGCGATCAAGACAATCATCGGGGCTGAAGATCCAAAGGCCCCGCTTTCCGACCAAAGAATCGTTGAAATACTCGGTCAAGACGACATCAAGATTGCCCGCCGCAC
>SHLP01000096.1 GCA_004283055.1 Deltaproteobacteria bacterium | reverse complement strand
CGGCGGCAGCGGCGCCGGCGGTGAAGGCGGCAGCGGCAACACCATTCCACCCGAGTGCCTGGTCTCGGTCTCGGTTCGCTGAGCCATTAGATCGCTCGCGGGCCCTCCTCCGGGTTCTAGTCTTCGAAGAACTGAGGGTTCGACCGCACGTACTCGTCGAAGGTGTCCACCTCGTCGGCTTCCACCAGGTCGATGAGCGTTTCGCGCAGCGCTTCAACTTCGTCAGCTGTCGAATCCCCAGGCGGCATCCGTTTCAGCAGGTCGGCGACGTCGCCGGAAAGCGTCAGCAAAGGATCGCCAAGAACGACCATTCCCAAATGCCACTCGTCATCGAGCTGGCCGTAGTTGTTGTACCAGAGCCGAAACGACTCTCCCCAAGGCGTGCCGTGGGCAAGGTTGGTGTGGAACTCGCCCGGCTGCCACATCCCTCCGTTCTTGGTCGAGCCGACAATCGCAAGGCCGTAGTCGGTCTGGAAGGCGAGCGCGCTGCCGATGTTGGGGACCGTGAAACGAGCAGCGTGGCAGCTGAACATGTTCACGAACGAGGCCTCCAAGTTGTACACCAGCGAAGGTGCGAAATGCGGACTCCACCCGATCTGCGTTCGATGAATCGGGTCCACATTGCCGTCCAAATAGATCAACAGGTCGTTCGGCGTCGAATGAAGCCAGTGGTAGACGAACTGCGCGCCCCCTCCGCTGAGCATTTCGAGGTACTTGAGCTTGGTGCTCTCCTCGATGTCGCAGATCACGTCCACCGTCGCGTAGATGGCGTCGAGACCAAAGGGATGGGCCCAGCGCAGCCAGTCGTCGTCTATGAAAACGAGCGCCGCGGGCTCCACCAAGGAGCCGTAGTTGCGGTAGTCGTGAACCCGGTCGAAGTACCGCTTCAAGAAGTAGGCCCCGCAGCACTCGACGTCTGGGTGGCTGTCCGGATTCCAGCTTTGCGAGCTGAACCTCGAGGGGCAGTCGTAGATGCACTCCTCGGAAGCGTAGAGCTCGCCCCCGGGGTCGTACACCTGTGGGCAGTCGGGGAAATCCGGCGAGGTAACGCAGGCACCGTAGTCAGGCAACGTCGGCAGCCTCGAGACGTAGATGTCTAGCTGGAGCGGCGAGTGGGAATCGTAGATTCCGTCGTTGTCATCGTCGCCCCAAAAGGCGTCTCTGTCCTGCAGGAAGACATCCATCGGAAACGTTTCGTCCGAATCAAACGCGACTTGTTCGAACCACGCCGTCGGCATGTTCCCGATGAGAAGGGCGCCCTCGATATCGAAGGTGTCGACTTGTTCGAAGAGGAAGGCTTTGAGCTCGTCCACCGTTCCAGGCGTCCAGGGCTCGATGCGCGCCAAGTACCCCTCATTGTCTAGATCGTTGAGGTACATGGTGAGACTCGGCCCGAGGACCTGCGCGAGCGCTTCCTCGACGACCACGAGGAGATCGTGGTCGCAGTCCATTGGGCAGGTGAGGTACGTTTCGACGCCGGTGCAATCGCCGTCGCCGCAACCTGGCGCCGCGAAGCAAACAAAGCCGTCGCCGCCGTAGCCCGGATCGCACTCGCAATTCCCGCCCACACAAGTTGCGTGAGGATCGCAGCGGTTGGCGTGCACGCATCCACTCGAAGGGTCGCACGTCTCCTCGGTGCAGGCGGAGTGGTCGTCACAGTCCAGGGGAGCACCGGGCGTGCACACCCCTGCCACGCACGCGTCGTCAACCGTGCAAACGTTTCCATCCTCGCAGGGGCCGGTCCAAGCGGGAAAGATGCAGCCGGTCCCCGGGATACAGCGGTTGAGGGTGCACGGATTGCCGTCATCACAGGTGACGCCGTCACACTGGCTTCCGCCGGTTCCACCCGCGTCCCCCACGCCGCCGTCGAGGGCGTCGCCACCGACATCGCAGCCCGAGGCGGAGCCGAACGCAAAAACGATCAGCGCCAAACAACAGTGCAGGCGCTTCACCCCGAGCATCACATCCACATCCCTTCAGCGAACCGATCGATGCCGCTGCAAACCCCGTACCGATGCATTTATCGGGAGAAAGGCACGGCAGGCTCTGCTCTGTGCGACGCATTTGCGTCGGAATCGACCGATCGCGCAATCGCTGCGCTAGGTGGCGTAGCGGGAGAGCGTACGATCGAGTCAGTTGGCCACTCGCTCCGCGAAGACCTCGACGAGAAGGGCAGGGGGGCTTGCTGTCACCGTAACGTCGAGCACGCTGCTTTCGGCGAGGACGAGCACTGCGTCCTCCCGCAGCCGCACGGGCCTTGCACCAGTCGATAGCGGACGCGCGGAAAGCTCGAACGCCCCGTCGCCCACCGGCGTGAAGCGCCACGTCCCCGCGGGGAGCTCGACTCCCTCCAGCGTGGCCTCGCTGAATCGCTCGAAGCGCGCTCCCAACGGCTTCGTCCCATCGGTCTGCGCTCGCGTGCCCTTGCCGTCTGCAAACAGGTAGCCGGGGATGCGCACCGACTCGTCCGAACGCTCGATTCCTATGCGGCCTTCTAAGCGACAGAAGGCGTAGAAGTCGGTCGGGACGGGGTGATCGCCGTGCATGAGCACACGTCGGTAGTCCTGGTCGAAGCGAGGGTCGGTTTCGATTTCACGACCGCCGACAAACGCAAGGCGCCCGGAGCCAAGACGGTTGGCGACGATGATGTCCGGCTCCCGCGACAGGACGTAGGCGCCGTCGCCCAGCTCGTGTCCCTGAATGCCCTGGCCGAACGACTCGCTTCGGTGCCTCGCGATGTGCGCGTCGTTCAGTCCGAGCATGTCGATCGATCGAAGCCCCGAGTAAAACGGAATCGCGCCGGCGGCGTCGACAGCCAGCAGCGGGTCTCGGTCTCCAAATGCTTCGCGAAGGGTGTTGCCGATGGTCGCTGCCAGCTCGGTGACCGGAGGCCTCTGCTCGCGTGCGAGAACGATGTTCTTCTCGGCCTGTTGGGCCCAGCCGAACGCAGACAGGAGCGTCACGCTCAGCAACCAAGCGCCCGTCTGAGCCGCGCGTCCATGAGCCTGTACCCAGTCGAGTGCTTCGGCCACCACAAACGCCAGCAAGACGTACGAGGGGATCAGCATGCGGAAGCCGTAGGGCTGGCATGCGACCGTTGCCGTGTAGCTCGTCCATCCCGCGACCAGCGTAAGCCCGAGCAAGATGCGCGGGCGACGGCTTGGGTCGCGCCAGGCTACGTAGAGCGCGAAGAGGGCAGGAACCCAGAGCGCGTACGAAGAAAGCCCGGCGCTCGCTACGCATTGTGTTCCGCTTTCGAGGCGCGCCGCCGTAAAGGCGACTTTCGCGCGTGCGGTGTTCGGGAGCCAGTCACCGTAGTACGCCAGGCGAAACACCACCTGGGCCAAGGTCACGAGCCCCGGCAGCAGGCCCAGGGCTACTGCTCTTGCGGCGGCCTGTAGCGAGCGCGATCGCAGCAGCAGGAAAGCGCAGATGATGACGATGAATAGCGGGGCGTCGGGCCGGCTGAGGCATAGCAGCGCCAAGGGGATGCTTGGCGCGAGCACGCTTTTCCAGTCGTCCGTTTTTCCGTCGAGCAAGGGCCGCAAAAGGACGAATGACCACGCGAGGAGCGCGGCGACCAGGCAGCCTTCGAGACCTGCGACGGCCCAGAGTCCGATGGGTCCGGCGAGCGCGATGAACATGGCGCCTGTGAACGCCGGCACGCTCTCGACCCAAGTGCGCGGCGGGAAGGCGTAGATCAGCGATGCGATCGTCGCGATGGCCGAGGAGATTCCGAGAACCACCGGCGCCTCCAAGAGGTCGACGCCTGCCGCCGCGAGCAGTGCGCAACCAAGCACCCAGAGAAGATTGGAGTACCCTTCGACCGGCGGCCCCTCGGTCCAGGTCAGGCCGTGGCCGTCGAGAAGCCGTTGCGCGTAGCGCAGAGAAATGAACGCGTCGTCGTAGGTCAGGACCGGGTACCGGCGCACATGGAGCATCAACACCGTCGCGGCGACGAGCCCAACGACGAACGCAATCCATCGGGGCATGGTTTCGTTTTTCCCCGTCGCCGTCGGCAGTGTCATCGGATTCCGAGGCTTCCATTCGAAGCGAGGCGCAGGATACACTATTGGTCTCCGCCATGCTGTTCGCTCGCATCCTACTCGCCGCCACAGGCTTGATGTTCTTCATCCACGGCCTGATTTGCTTCATTCATCCCGCCACCATAGGTATTGAGAGCGGTCTCGCGATGCCGACGCCCGGGTCGATCCTCGAGGTGCGCGCCGAGTATGGAGGCCTCCCCATGGCGCTCGGCCTCTTCTTCCTGGCCGCGGCGATGCAGAAGGTCCGAATCCGCACAGGCCTTCTCGTGATGGTCACCGTGCTCAGCGGCTACGCCAGCGCCCGAATCGCCGCCGCGCTCATCGCCGCCCACATCGACCCGTACAACGCCGCCGCCATAGCCTACGAGCTAACCAGCGCCGCCCTAGGCTTCTGGGCACTAAAAAGGGGACAGTCCCCTTTTTCGAAGGGTTAAGGCGCAAGAAAAGGGGACTGTCCCCTTTTTTATTCTGCGGCGAGGGGGAGGGGTTGCATTTTGTCGCGGCCGTGCGGCTGGTTGAAGTCGATGATGGGGCCCATCGGGACGATGCTGGTTGGGTTGATGCTTTCGTGGCTGCCGTAGTAGTGATGCTTGATGTGCTGCATGTTGACGGTGCCGCTTACGCCCGGCAATTGATACAACTCGCGGGTGTAGGCCCAGAGGTTCGGGTAATCGGCGATCCGTCGAAGGTTCGTCTTGAAGTGACCCACATAGACGGCGTCGAAGCGCACCAGCGTCGTGAACAGCCTCCAATCGGCTTCCGTGATCTGATCGCCGACGAGGTACCGCTGCTTCGAAAGACGCTCTTCGAGCCAATCGAGCGTGTCGAATAGCTCGACCAGCGCCCCTTCGTATGCTTCCTGTGTCGTCGCGAAGCCGCACTTGTAGACGCCGTTGTTGAGGGTGTGGTAGACGCGCTCATTCACTTCGTCGATTTCGCCGCGGAGAGCTTCCGGGTAGAAATCACCGGGCTTCGCGCCGAGATGATCGAACGCCGAGTTGAACATGCGGATGATTTCCGAGGATTCGTTGCTGACGATGGTCCCGGTCTTCTTGTCCCAGAGCACCGGCACCGTGACACGCCCGCTGAAACGCAAGTCGGCTGCCGTGTAGAGCTCGTGCAGGAACTCGGCGTCCAGCACCGGATCGGGAATGACTCCTTCCCCCTCGTGAAAGGTCCAGCCCTGCGCGCCCATGTGGTGATGGACTACAGAGACGCCGATCATGTCTTCGAGCCCTTTGAGCCGCCGCACGATCAGAGTGCGGTGCGCCCAGGGGCAGGCGTAGGAAACGTAGAGGTGGTAGCGGCCGCTCTCTGCCTCGAAGGCCTTGCCGCTCGGCGCATTCTCGCCATCGGCCGTGACCCAGTTCCGGAAAGAGGCGTCGGTCCGAACGAACTTGCCTCCCGTGCTCTTGGTGTCGTACCAAATGTCGTGCCAAACGCCTTCAACTAGTTTTCCCATGTCTTACTTTCCTTCGATTCAAAGCAGGTGGCCCATCCTGCCGCTCTGGTAGTCGCGGAAGGCTTGGCCGATTTCTTCTCTGGTGTTCATGACGAACGGCCCGTAGGCGACGACCGGCTCGTCGAGCGGCTCTCCGGCCAGCAACAGAGCGCGCGCTCCCTTGCGTGCATGTAGCTGAACCGCTCCGTCGTCGCCGCGATCGAACACCCCGAAGTGCCGCGCGGCGATTGGGGCTCGATCCGGCCCTGCCGTGACTTCGCCTTCCAGCGGGAAGACGAGCGTCGTCCAGCCCGCGGGAAGCTCGACTTCGGACGTTCCGTCTTCGTGAAAGCGAAGGTCGAGAGTCGTGATCGGCGTGTGGGTTTTGGCAGGCCCCGTGTGGCCGGCAAGGTTCCCTGCGACCAGTCGCCCTTCGGCTGCACCGAGTTGCAGGCGCGGGAACTCTCGGTCGAGCAGCGATTGGTACCGCGGCTCGCTCATTTTCTTGCTCGCAGGGAGGTTGACCCAGAGCTGCACCATCTCGAAATCGCCCCCGCGCTCGGCGAAGGCCTGAGCGTGCTTCTCTTCGTGCACGACGCCGGACGCGGCCGTCATCCACTGCACGTCGCCTGGCCCGATTCGCCCACCGCCGCCGGCGGAGTCGCGGTGCTCAATCTCTCCCTCGTACGCGAAGGTGACCGTTTCAAATCCGCGATGCGGGTGCTCGCCAACGCCCCTTCGATGCGCCGAGGAGTCGAAGCGCCTGCGAGCTGCATGGTCGAGCAGGAGAAACGGGCTGAGCATTTGCGCGTCGAGCTGCGGCCAGAAGACCGTCTTCACAAAGAAACCGTCGCCCACCCAGTGCTCGGGCCCTGGAGGAAAGACCGCCTGCACGGCCCGTGGCGAAGTCTTGGTTTGTGCTGCCGTCTGCATGCTCTCCTCCCGCGTCGGTCTAGCGACCAGCCTCGGGGCGAGGATCCATCCGCACAGTGCCGCGCCGGCCGCAGCCAGCACTCCCAGCAGGCCTCGTCTCGAAGTCGCCGTGTCCAAGACAGGACTCTAGAGGTCGCCGACCTGCACGACAGAGCGCATTCAGTTGACAAGGAGTTGCGCAAACGCAACGATAATCAGCATATGACGGCTGATAAGGACAATATTGCAACTTTTGTCGAAGTGGTTCGTCGCGACAGCCTGGCGGCGGCCGCGAGGCATCTCTCGGTGCCCAAGTCGACGGTCAGTCGCCGGCTGGCCCGACTAGAGGAGCAGCTCGACACCAAGCTGGTGCATCGTGACGCCCGCCGCGTGATGCCAACCCCCGAAGGCAGCCGTTTCTACGAATCGGTCGTCGACGCCATCGACCTGTTGGACACGGCGGTTGCGACCATCGAGGAGAGCACGACGCAGCCCCGCGGCACCATTCGGATGACGGCGCCCAGCGACCTCGGCCGCATGATTCTTCTGCCCGAGCTCGTGCGCTTCCTCGAACGCTACCCCGACATCTCGCTCGACCTCCTCCTCACCAATCGCTTCGTCGACCTCGTCCAGGAGCGGGTCGACCTGGCCGTACGGGCAGGGCGCGTGACCGAGCCCAGTCTGATTGCGCGCAAGCTCCTCCCCTCGGACTTTCAGCTTGCCGCCGCTGATGGCAGCGAGATCGACTGCGATGACATCAAGGAGCTCGAAGCGCTTCCCTTCGTTCTGTACCGAAAGCGCGGGCGAACCCAGGTCATCCGCCTCGAACGGGGCACCGGCGACGAGCACGAAACCGTCGAGCTCACCGTCGCCGGCCGCGTCAACGTCGACGACTACGGCGCCATGGTCGAGCTCGTCGCAGCGGGGCAGGGCATCGGACTGATGCCGAAGCTTCACATCGCAGAAGGCGAGAGCGCGGGGAGGCTGGTCCGCATCTTTTCGGACTGGTCCTTGCCGGCGCCGCCCGTCCATCTGGTGTATCCCACCCGGCAGCTCCCGGAGCGCGTTCGATTGCTGATCGACTTCCTCTGCGACCGGCTCCGCGAGCCGGGACATCCCCGCTGACGCTGGCACTGGCGCTGGCACTGGCGCTGACGGGGACGCTGCTGTAGAGGCAAGAGACATGCTTTGGGATACCCTGATCACGAATGCGCTGCTGTTTGACGGCCGCGCCGAATCTCCCTCCGAGCGCGACGTCGCCATCGTTAACGGGAAAGTTGCAGAGGTCGGCACCGATCTGGACGCGTCCCAAGCCAAGGAAGTGGTCGACGCTCAGGGCCGCTGGCTCATGCCCGGCCTCTGGGACATTCACACGCATCTCGACCTGGAGGTCGAGCTCGATCCGGGTCTGACCGAGGTCGTGCGTCACGGCACGACCACCGCGGTCGTGGCGAACTGCTCGATTGGGGTCCCCTTCGGCCTTCAGAACAGCGACGGACACGAACCGGTGGTCTCGTGCTTTGCGCGCGTCGAGAACATTCCAAAGAGCGTCCTTCGGCGCGTCGCCGAGCAGATCGACTGGGACAACCCCAAGGCCTACCTCGAGCACTTCGAGCGGATTCCCCTCGGCGCCAACATCGTCCCGATGATTCCGCACTCGATGCTGCGTATCGAAGCGATGGGGCTCGAGCGTGCCATCAGCGAGCCGCCCACCGAGATGGACCTCGAAACCATGGAACGCCTCCTCGAGGACGCCATGAAGGACGGCTACGCGGGTTTCTCCACCGACATGCTTCCATTTCATTATCTCTCCGACGACCCCCACCGCGAAATCCGAATCCCCGCGAACCACGCTCCCTTCAAAGAGGTCAAGCGCCTCACCGAGGTCGTGCGCCGCTACGGCCGCGTCTGGCAGGCGACCCCTGAAAAGGACAAGCCCCACAACGTCTTTCGCTGGTTCATGCTGAGCAGCGGCCGCTTTTTCAAAAAGCCGCTCAAAGTGACCGCGGTCGCCGCCCTCGACGTCGTGACCAACCGATCGCTGGCGCGGATGGGCGTCGTCCTCACCCGCATCATCAACTCGGCGCTGGTCAACGGGCGGTTCCGCCTGCAGGCGTTGGCGGCCCCGTTTCGCGTCTACGCCGATGGCGCGATCACGCCGCTTGCCGAGGAGATCCCCGCGCTGCGCGAGCTCAACGCGATCGACCTCGTCGACCGAGAAGCACGCATGGCCCTCCTCGACGACCCGGAGTACCGCATGCGCTTCCGCAAGATGTGGTTCCACGACAAAAAGGGCTTTTCCCTGGGCCGCATCAAGCGCTGGCTTCGGATCATGGACGACAGCTTCAGCCGCGACTTGAACGACATGGTGATGACGGCCCGCCCGCTGCCGGTCTGGGAAGGCGAGACGCTGCACGAGATCTACGAGCGTCTGCTCGACTGGCAGGCGCGACCCGGCGGCCGGGGGAGGGTTCGCAGAACGGGTCTCGGCCCTCGAAGCGACGCCGAGGCGGAGGTCTTCGCGAGCTTCCCGAACCCCGTCGGCGACGACTGCGACTTTTTTCTCCATCTGCTGCGCTCATTCGACACAGACCTGCGCTGGTACGTTCTGGCCGCGAACGACGACGAGGAGCGGATGGCGCGCGTCCTGTTCGACCCGCAGACCCTGCCCGGCTTTAGCGACTCGGGCGCGCACCTCACCAACATGGCCTACTACGACTCGAATCTGCGAGGCCTTCAGATCGCGCAGCGCCGCTCCCTCGAGCAGGTCGCCTACCACGTCGCGCGGCTCACGCGTGTCCCGGCCGAGTTTTGGGGCTTCGAGCAGACCCTCGGCACCATCGAACCAGGCAAGCAGGCCGACCTGACGCTCATCGACCCGCACGCGCTCCGCACCTACGACTCGGAAGCCAACACCACCTTCGGCTACCGAGAAGCCGTCGCCGCCGAACAGATGCTCAACCGAAGCGACGGCGTCGTGACCGACGTCTGGATTGCCGGCACGCCCGCGTGGCGGGACTCAGGGGCGAGCGAGCAGCTCGGCACCGCCCGCATGGGCCGCGCCCTCACCGTCAGCTGAGGCCGTCGGTCGCTTCGCGCTCGGGGAGCCGGGCTACGGGGCAATCGGCACGTCGTCCGGGCACGATACGATGGTGCACAGGGTTTTCGTACATGCGCCGTCCGTCGCATCGACGCAGAGCTCGACCTCGCCCGGGCGGTCGCAGTTGTAGGTCGCGTCTTGTTGGACGACCTGGCCGGCGCCCGGCACGTTCTCCGTGTTCTCGAAGCTGCCCCAGAGCGCGCTCAGCGTGAGCGTCAGCGGCATCGGAAACAGGTCGGTGTCCCAGCCCCGTGTCTGGACCAGGGTGCTGGTGTCGCCGGGGCGGATGACCGAGGGAATCGCGTTGATGACGTTCAGATTCGGACAAACGTTCGCCGGAATGTCGCTCGGACACTGGACGATGATGCAGCTGGTCACATCGCAGTCCGGATCGCCATCGTTTGCCTTCACGCAGACCTCGGTCGGCCCCGGCGCGCCGCAGACGAAGAGTGTCTCCGAGGCAAAGCGGTCGGCGAAGACGCCCGTCTCAGCGCTCAGCTCGGTGCGCAAGGGCACCGGAAACTCGTCCGGGTCCGTGGCGTTGACGCGTACGGTCGTGCTCGCGGCGCCATTGCTGAGCGGGTCGGCCGTCAGGCTTTCGATGATCGGGCAGGTGTTCTGATCGGGGTCGCCGGGGCAACGGACGGAGGTGCAGCGCTCGATGTCGCAGCTCCCATCGCCATCGCTCGCGACGACGCAGATCTCGATGAAGCCGCCGGCCTCGGGGTCGCAGCTGTACGTCGTCTCGCTCGCATTTGGATCGGCGATGGTTCCGCGACGCGCTGTGAGGGTCGTGACGAGCGCGTCGGGGTTGTCGTCCGGGTCGCTCGCCGCGACGGTGATGGTCGCCGTTTCTCCTTCGGCGAGGACCTCCGGTGCGACGGTCAGCTCGGACACCTCCGGGCATTCGTTCTTGTCCTCGGGGCAGACGATGACGCTGCACGTCGTGCGTGAGCATTCGAGCGGATCGGGGAGGCGGATGTGCGACGAACGAAGGTACTCGAAGGACCCGTCGACGTTTGGAACGTCGCTCAGGGCGCCGCTCGCGTCGCTTGGTTCTTCGTAGGTGGCGTTGACGCAGACCTCGACAGGGCCGGAGACATCGAGCGCGCATGCGAAGGTTGTCATCCGTGCCGAGGGGTCGGCAATCGAGCCGCTGACGGACGACAAGAGCGTCACCACCTCGAGCCCGTTGTCGGGGAACGGATTGGTCACCTCGACGGACAAGCTCGTCTGGCTCGTGCCCGCGGGAATCTCCTCGGGGTCGGCGAACACCGTCCCCTGCGGGCAGTTCTCGTCGGTGCCTTGGCACCCAGCGGTGAGGAGCGCGCAGCACAGCAAGGCGCTGCAGGTCAGTCTAAAAACGGGCATTCGTCGACGTCCTTTGTACCCGATCAGCGCAAGAAATGCGCGCAGAATTCACCGCGACAAACGCGGCCAAACGTGTGGGTCGCGGTACGCGCGCACACCGTCTTCCAGCCTTTCCAGGGACACGTGCGTCAGGTCCGTTTACGGCTAGTGCCAGGCGTTTGGCCATTAACGGCAAAACCCGCGAACCGAGGTTCGCGGGTTTTGCAACGTTTGGATGCGCGGGTGCGGCTACTCGGCGATGGTAATCGCGAGCAAGTCCTCATCCGGGGTGAGGCCGACGAGGTCGTTGTCCTCGTTGCCCGGCTCCGGACCGAGGTCGGCGCCCATGACGCACTCGATGGCGACCACGAGGCCTGCGTCGACCTTGAGGCCCTGCTCGATCGGGTCGAGCGCGCTCGGCTTCGGAATCGTGAACTGCTGGGTGCCCTCGTCAAAGGTGCTGTTGCTGAGGCCTGCATCGGCCCAGCCGAAGAGCACGTCGCCGCTCGCGTCCGCCGTGAAGGTGGCCGTCTCCGCAAGGAGAGGCACATTGAGGTCGCCGGTCACGCAGAAACCGTTGAGCCCGCACTGAGAGCTTGCGCCATCGGCTTTGCCGAGGCCGTCACAGACGCCACCCGGCGCGCAGTCGTCGCTGGTCGGGACGGCGACGAGGATGATCGCCTCGTTGCAGACGCCGCCCGCGCACTCGCCGTCGGCGGCGCACTCTTGATCCGTGGGGAAGTTGCAGAGCCGCACTTCGCCGGGGCTGAGCTGCGATGCGTCTGCGGTGAGCGCGACGTTGCTGTCAGCGCCGGAGGGTGTCGCTCCCGATCGGACCTGCATGATGTACGCGAGGTCGGTGAGCTTCGCCTCGCTCAAGCCGCCCGCCACCAGAGGCTGGGCCGCATCGAGGAAGGACTCGGGGAAGGTCGCCGTACCCGAAACGGTGGCGTCGAATTCTTGGCCGCTGACCGGGGCCGCTGCAACCGTCAAAATTCCAGTCAGGATCGATTGTGCGCCGATGGGCGAGCTGTTGGCGCAGCCCAAGGTGAGCTCTTGGTCGACCGCGTCGACTCCACCGCCGGTGCCGCCTTCACCACCGCCGCCGCCTCCCGAGCCGGCCGTTCCACCGCTGCCCGCGGTTCCACCGGACCCAGGCGTCGTGCTGCCGCTGTCGCTACAGCCCACCGCAAGCATTAAGCCCAAGCTCAACCCCACACTCAAAACAAAATAAGAACGAATCATCACACACTCCTTCGGACTACCAATCCACGACACCACCGCCGGGAGCCGGCATGATAGCCGCAAGCCTCACGGCGCTGCAAGGAGACTGCGCCCTACCGCCAAGAGGGTGGAATACCGTCGGTTAAACGAGAAAACCCGCGAGCTCTGGCCCGCGGGTCTCTCTGTTGAAGGGCCGGCTAGGGCGGCACTCCTAGTTGATCGGGCACGCCGGGAGCGTGGCCGGGTCGGTGGGCACGATGATGTCGTCATCGACGCCCACGCCGACGCAGGTGCTGCCGGGGCAGTCCGCGTCGCTGCCGCAGGCGATGCCTCCGTTGACGCCTCCCACGCAGGCTCCGCCGTCCGTTCCTGCCGAGCACTGGAGCGCGACGAAGAGGGCCCCGGCGACGTTCAAGCGAATGCCGTTGAGGCCGACCGACGCCGGGTTGGTGACCGGCATCCCGTAAATCGACAGCGGCAAGATGAGCGCGCCGTCGGGGATGGTTCCGCCGCTGCTCTGGCAGCGCGCGTTCCCGTCCGGGCAGATGACCGTCGTCGGGTCGACCGCCCAGTTGAAGGTCACGTCGCCCGGCCCGGCGCCCGCCGTGAAGACCTCAGGCCCGCCCGGGGCAAACAGCGGCACCGAGAGGTCGCCGCTGACGCAGAACGCGGGCGCAGCCGTGATGTTGCACTGTGCGCCAGGGCCGTCCGCGGTGCCTTGGCCCAAGCCCTCGCAGAACCCGCCCGGGCCGCAGTCCTCGGAGATGGGCACCTCGGCGACCAGGACCGGAGGCAGACACGGGGCGACGAGGCAGTCCGCGTCCGCCGTGCAGACTTGCTCGAAGGGGAACGTGCAGAACGAGATGAGGCCCGGCGTGATGCCGGCCGCATCGGCCTGGAGCAAGATGGAGCCGGCTGCGCCGCTGGCCTCGACGGTCGCGTTGAAGCCCTCGACGATCGCGGAGCGCACGCCGCCCGGGACGGTGCTCTGCGCCGCGTCCAGGAAGAACTTCGGGAACGCGCCAATGCCGCTCGCGTCCACCGTGAACGGCTGGTTCGCAAGCACCGACTCGTTGACCGTGATGGTCATCTGGTTGGGGAAGGGCGACTGCGCGTCGGTGACGCCGTTGCTGCAGCCGATCTGGACGGTCTGCGTTTGCGGCAAGCCGTCGTTGCAGGCGGTGGCGCCCGCGACGCAGGTGTTGTCGACGCAGGTCTCGCTGAGCTCGACGTCGCACTGTCCGTCGACGTTGCACTCGACGCAGTTTCCGCCGCCATCGCAGACGCTGCCGCCGTTTTCGCTGCAGATCGTGTCGGCAGGCTCGTTGCCGCCAGCCACGCAGCTGCCGGTCTGCTCATCGCAGGTGCCGTCCATCACGCACTGGCTGCCGGAGGTGCAATCGACGCCCACGCACAGACCCACGCAGACACCGCCGCCGCAGGTCCCGGGCACGCCGGCCGAAACCTCACAGGCTCCGCCGTCGACCGGGGTAAAGACGCACATGCCGTCGGGACAGTCGCCCACCGTGCACGGGTTGCCGTCGTCGCAGTCGCCCGGGCTGATGCACTGGGGCGCCTCGACGCAGCTGCCCGCTTCGCAGACGCCGTCGCTGCCGCCGAAGTCGCAGACCTGGCCGTCCATGACGTTGTTCTGGAAGCAGGCGTTGCCGTCGCAGGCCGCGGCGGTGCATTCGTTGCCGTCGTCGGGACAGTCGTCCCCGGTGTTGCACTCGACGCAGGCGCCGTTGCCGTCACAGACATCGCCGCTGTCGGCGTTGCAAGAGGTGCCGGCCGGCTCGTTGGCGCCCGCGATGCACTGACCATCCGCTGGGTCGCAGCTGCCATCCTGGACGCACTCGTTGCTCGAGGTGCAGTCGACGCCGTCGCAGAGGTTGTTGTCGACGCAGTCGCCGGCCGAGCAGGCGCCGCTGCCACCGTTGCACTCCGTGCCGTCGGCGACGTTCATCGTATCGCAGATGCCCGTGGCCGTGTTGCACGTGGCCACCGTGCACTCGTTGCCGGTGTCGTCACAGACGACGCCGTCGCACAGGTCGGTGATCATGCAGGCTCCGTCGACGCACATGCCGGTCGCATCGGCGCAGGGAGTCCCGTTGTCGACGTTGGTGTTGGCACACGAGCCGTCCGCCGGGTCGCAGGCATCGGCGGTGCACTCGTTGCTGTCGTCGCAGTCGACGCCCTCGCAGAGGTCGACCTCGACGCACTGCCCGCCGGAGCAGGTGCCTTCGCCGCCGTCACACTCGGTGCCGTCCG
>SHLP01000225.1 GCA_004283055.1 Deltaproteobacteria bacterium | reverse complement strand
GACTGCGCTCAAAATGAAAGGTCGGGCTGATGACACGTCCAAAGCGGAGAGTGCCAGCTATGATTGACGGTCACAAGCGACCAAACGCAAATCGAGACCGGAGATCTCAGTTGGATTGACGTAGAAAGGGTACGCCCGTAGAAGTTGGGCTGCGCAGCGTCGCGACGCGTTCAGGAGAGCATCCACATGAAGCAACTGCCCACCCTATCCATTCCGCTCCTTGCCAGTTTCAGCGCTTTACTCGCAACCGCCTGCGCGAGCGGCGGGGGGGCACCGGCGTACTCGGAGCCGGAGTCGGTTCGTGCCGAGCGATCCCAGGTGTTTTGGGGCGACACCCACCTTCACACGAGCTACTCGCCGGACGCGTATTTCTTCGGCAATGAAACGGCCGACCCCGACACGGCGTACCGCTATGCCAAGGGCTTTCCAGTCGTTCACCCGTACCATAGGGCGAAGATTCAAATCGGCACGCCGCTCGACTTTCTCGTAGTGGCCGATCACGCCGAAATGATGGGCGTACCGTTTCGACTGTTTCGAGGCGACGAGAGCCTGACGAAAACCAAAAGCGGACGGCGATTCATCAAGATGATCGAGGCCGGAAAGGGGCAGGACGTTTTCATCGAGTTCGTGGGCGCCATCAATGCCGGCAAACCCTACGACGATTTGAACGGCAAAGACATTCGGCGCTCGGTCTGGAGTGACATGGTCGGGATCACCGAGCGTCACAACAGGCCCGGCAAGTTCACCTCGTTCATCGGCTGGGAGTGGACCTCGACGCCCGGCGGCAAGAACCTCCACCGCGTGGTCTTCATGCCCGAGGGTGGCGAGGTGGCGTCGACCTTCATTCCATACAGCTCGTTTGACAGCGCCAAGCCGGAAGACCTTTGGAACTGGCTCGAAGAAACCTCTTCCCGCACGGGCGCGACCTTCACCGCGATCCCCCACAACTCGAACATCAGCGGCGGCCTGATGTTCAACGACGTCGACAGCGAGGGACGGCCGATCACCGCCGAGTACGCCCGCACGCGAATGAAATGGGAGCCGGTCATCGAAGTCACACAGATCAAGGGCGACTCCGAAACCGATCCCATCCTCTCGCCCCGCGACGAGTTTGCGGCCTTCGAGCCGTTCAGCCATGCGATCGACGCGGAGACCCTGGGGGAAGGCGTCGAGGCCAGCGTTGAGCCCGGCGACTTCGCGCGCTCGGGCTTGCTTCGCGGGCTTCAGGTCGAAGCCGAGGTCGGAGTCAACCCGTACAAGTTCGGCATGATCGGCTCGACCGACTCCCACACGGGGATGTCGTCCGCTGAAGAAGACAATTTCCACGGCAAGACCGCGTTCGATTCGACCCCTGAGAACCGATTCGACACCTTTCTCGAGGTCAAGGGTTTCGGCGCTGACATGTCCGCTTCCGGGATGGCGGGCGTCTGGGCAGAGGCCAATGAGCGCGGGGCCCTCTTCGACGCGTTCCGGCGCAAAGAAGTCTACGCCACGACTGGTCCTCGCATTCGCGTTCGACTCTTCGGCGGATGGAGTTTTTCCGCGGATGACGCCGGCAAGAAAGATCTCGCACAGATTGGCTACGCCAACGGCGTGCCGATGGGTGGCGACCTGACCGAAGCACCCGAGGGCAAGGCGCCCCGCTTCCTGGTGTATGCGATCAAAGACCCGGTCGGCGCCAACCTCGACCGCGTTCAAATGGTGAAGGGCTGGCTCGACGAAAGCGGCGAGCCTGAGGAGAAGGTCTACGATATCGCCTGGTCCGACGGACGCATGATCGGCAGCGATGGCCGCCTGCAGGCGGTGGGAAACACGGTCGACCTCGATACCGGCACGTACAACAATTCGATCGGCGACGCGCAGCTCTCGGTCGTATGGCAAGACCCCGACTTCGATCCCAAAGCCCGTGCCTTTTACTATTTGCGCGTCCTTCAAATCCCGACACCACGCCACACCCTGTACGACGCGATCGCCCTCGAGATGAACCCCGAGGACACGGGGCATCCGTCCACCATCCAAGAGCGGGCCTACTCCTCGCCCATCTGGTATACGCCGTAGCCCGAAAAAGGGGACTGTCCCCTTTTTGATAGGGCCAATTGTCGTTGAAGAGCTTCATGAGAGAGCCGCTGGTGCATTTTCTTCTTGCGGGTCTGGGCTTGTTCGTCTTGTTCGGGCTCGTGAACCGGGACGACGGCGATTCCGATCCCGACGTCGTCATCGTCGATCGCGACGCTTTGCTGACCTTCGCCCAGTATCGAATCAAGGCGTTCAATCCCACATTGGCGGAGAAGAAGCTCTCTGGCATGTCCGACGACGAGCTGCGTCTCTTCATCGACGACTATGTCCGCGAAGAGGTTCTGCACCGTGAAGCGCTGGCGCTCGGCCTCGATGAAGACGACTACGTCATCCGGCGACGACTGGTTCAAAAGCTCGAGTTCATCACCGAGGGCTTCGCCGAGGCGAGCGCAGACCTCGATGAAGCCGCCGTGCAACGCTACTTCGATGCCAACAAGGCGGACTACTACGTCGAGCCCTACGTCACCTTCACGCACGTTTTTTTCCAAACCGAGGATCGGCCGCGCGCGCAGGCCCGCGCTCTCGCCGAAAAGGAGCTCCTGAAGCTCAACCGGGATGCGGTCCCGTTTGCCGAGGCGCCGCAGCACGGCGACCGATTCCTTTATCACGTGAACTATGTCGAGCGGACACCAGACTACGTCGGCAGCCACTTCGGTCCCCCGATGGCGAGGGCTCTGTTCGAGCTCGAGCCAAACGACTTCGTCTGGCGTGGCCCGTTCGATTCACCCTACGGCGTTCACCTCGTCTTGCTGACGACCAACGAACCCGGCCGAGTGCCTGAGCTCGCCGAGCTCGAAGGCCGTGTGCGCCAGGACGCTCAAAGGGCGCGGGTTCGAGAAGAAACCGAGGCGGCCATCGCCGACGTCGTCGACGCGTACGACGTCCGAGTCGTCTACGAGCGCGACCCCTCGTCAGCCCCCATCGAAACCGAAGGCCCGCAATGAGGAGCACCGCGTGCCGAATGGCGCTCGTGCTCGCGGTCAGCGTCACGCTGGCCAGCGCAGCGCGGGCGCACGAGAGCCGACCTCTGTACATCGAGGTGACCGAAAAGGCGCCGCTCCAGTTTCTGGTTCAGTGGAAGATCCCGCCGTCGGTCGACGTTCGCAATGCGCCTGAGATCTCGATGCCCGAAGGCTGCGTCGTGCCGCCCGGGCGCGCAGCCGGATCGGCGAGCCGGGGAAGTGTCCGCCGGCAAACCTACCGGTGCAGGACCGACCCCGCGGGCACGGTTCTGCAAGTCCGCTATCCCCTGTTCAATCCTTCCGTTTCCACCCTCGTTCGCGTCTCGAGACAGTCCGGAGAGGAACACTCGCTCCTGGCGTCGCCCGAGCAGACCGAGGTCATCATCCCGGAGACCGAGAGCTTCGGAAGTGTCGCCCGCGACTATCTCTCCCTCGGCATCCGGCACATCCTCGAAGGCTACGACCATCTCTTGTTCTTGGTGTGTCTCATTCTCATCGCCCGTACCTGGCGTCGAATTCTGATCACGATCACGGGTTTCACGCTCGCGCACTCGGTCACGCTCGCGCTCAGCGCACTCGGGATCGTCCGGGTGCCCATCCCCGCGGTCGAAGCCGCCATCGCATTGAGCATCGTCTTTTTGTCCGTCGAAATCGTGCGTGGTGACAAGAACAGCCTCACCTACCGCTACCCCATCGCCGTCTCGTCTTCTTTCGGCCTTCTGCACGGCTTTGGGTTTGCCGCGGTCCTTGGCGAAACCGGACTACCGCAGACCGAGATCCCGACCGCCCTGCTGTTCTTCAACCTGGGCGTAGAGCTCGGGCAGATCCTCTTCGTTCTCGGCGTCATCGCCGGGTACCAGCTCGTTCGCTTCGCGGGTCGCACACTTGCCAATCGCGATCTTTCGATCGACGCGCTTCGTCCGCTGCAAGCCCCAGCGGCCTACGCGGTTGGTA
>SHLP01000224.1 GCA_004283055.1 Deltaproteobacteria bacterium | reverse complement strand
GGAGGCCAGATGACGCTGCAAGGAACGATGCTCTCGCGGATCGAAGGGTGGGCGAAGGCCCACGGCAACGAGCCCGCCATTCATGACCGCAGCTCGGACGGGACTTGGGCGACTTCGACCTGGAGCCAGTACTGGGAGAGCGTGCGGCGCGTAGGGAAGGGGCTCATGGCGTTGGGCCTTCAGCCTGGGGACTGCGTGGCCATCGTCGGCGCCAATCGGCGCGACTGGGTGATTTGCCAGCATGGCATCAACGCGGCCCGCGGGATTCCGGCGCCTCTCTACACGACGCTCTTGCCCGAGCAGATGGCGTACATCGTGAGCAACGCGGAATCGAAGATCGTGATCTGCGACGACGAGACCCAGCTCAACAAGTACATCTCGATCGCCGGGGGCGACAGCCCGATCGAGCACATCGTCACCATGGATGACTTGGGGTCGAGCGACCCGCGGGTCATCACCCTCGAGGCGCTGATGGCCAAGGGCGATTCGATTAGCGATGCGGAGCTCGACGCGGGCCTCGATTCCGTGAAGGGCGATGACGTAGCGCTCCTGATCTACACGTCTGGGACGACGGGGCTGCCCAAGGGGGCGATGCTGACCCACGAGGGGATCGACCTCATCGCCAATGCCGTGGCCGAGGTGTTTCCGTCGCTCATGCAGACCAAGACCCGCAGCGTCAGCTACCTGCCGCTCTGCCACGCCGCGGAGCAGGGGATGACGAACTTCGCAGGGCTCATGATTCAGGGCGAGACCTTCTACTGCAGCGACCTCACGCAGATCAAAGACTACCTGGTCGAGGTGCACCCCACGATTTTCCTCGCGGTGCCGCGGGTGTGGGAAAAGTTCGAGGCGGCGCTTCGGGGCAAGTTGGCCGAAGCCACCGGCATCAAGGCCAAGCTGGCGAGCTGGGCCCGGAAGACCGAGCTCGAGGCGTTCAAGCAGGAGGTCGAGACCGGCCGTCCCGTGTCGAGCTTTTCACGCGGGCTCGCGAACAAGCTCGTGATCTCGAAAATCAAGGAGGCTCTCGGCTTGGAGCAGCTTCAGGTGGCGCTGAGCGGCGCCGCGCCGATTTCGGTTTCGACGCTCGAGTTTTTCGCGTCGATCGGCCTTCCGATTCACGAGGGCTACGGGATGACCGAGACCACCGCCTTCGCCTCGGTTCAGCCGCACGGAAGGCCAAAGCTCGGCACCATCGGCAGGCCGTTGCCGGGCGTTCAGGCGAAAATCGCAGAGGACGGCGAGATCATGCTCAAGGGCATCAACATGGTGAAGGGCTACCTCCGCCTGCCCGACAAGACGGCCGAGCTCTACGACAGCGATGGCTGGATGCACACCGGTGACCTCGGCGCGATCGACGAGGACGGCTACATCTCGATCACCGGACGCAAGAAGGACCTGATCATCACGGCCGGCGGCAAGAACGTCGCGCCCGCCGAGATGGAGGGCTACCTGCAATCGATTCCGGGCGTGGGGCAGGCCGTGGTGGTCGGTGACCGGCAGCCCTACCTCTCGGCGCTGATCGTGCTCGACCCGGAGGCGCTCCCGGAGCTCGAGGTCGCTGCTCAGCTTTCCGGCCTGAGCGACGTCCAAAGCGCGGCCCGAAACGAGGACGTGAAGCGCTACATCGAGCAGGAAATGCAGGAGGTCTGCAACAAGAAGGTCGCCCGCTACCAGACGATCAAGAAGATCAAGATTCTCCCGAGCGTCTTCAGCGTGGATGGGGGGGAGCTGACGCCGACCCTCAAGGTGAAGCGGAACATCGTAAACGAGAAGTACGCGGCCGAAATCGCAGCGTTTTACGGCGAAGCGGCCCCCGCGACCCAGGAGGCGCGCGCCTGAGTCTCGTCGGGCGCCGGGCTTGCCCCTAGGGGGGCGCTCAGATTGGCATGACCGGCTTCGATCTCTGAGCTAAGGTCACGGCCACGAAGCTGCAAAACGGAGGCAAGGGGCATGAGCGAACGAGTCGAACAAATTCTCTCGAACTACGCAGGTGAAAATCCTGGCGTCATCGGAAACCTCAGGCGACTGATGAACACCGGGCGACTCGCCGGAACCGGCAAGATCGTGATCCTGCCCGTCGACCAGGGCTTCGAGCACGGGCCGGCCCGCTCTTTCGCGCCGAACCCCCCCGGGTACGACCCGGCCTACCACCCCGCGCTTGCGGTCGAGTCCGGCTGCAACGGCTATGCGGCGCCCCTCGGCTTCATCGAGTCGATCGCGCACCGGTACGCAGGCGAGCTTCCGCTCATCTTGAAGGTGAACAACAGCGATTCGCTCGGTGGGCCCGACACGCCGTGCTCGGCGCTCACCTCGGCCGTCGATGACGCCGTTCGGCTCGGCTGCTCCGCGATCGGCTACACGATCTACCCGGGCAGCGGCCTGCGCAATCAGATGTACCAGGACCTTCGCGACCTCATCAGCGAGGCGCGCGCCGCCGGCCTGCCAAGCATCGTCTGGTCGTACCCGCGTGGCAACATGTCCAAGGAGGGGGAGACCGCCATCGACGTTGCGGCGTACGCAGCGCAGATCGCCTGCCAGCTCGGCGCGCACGTCGTGAAAGTGAAGCCGCCGACCGAGGTGGTTTACCAGGACGCCGCGAAGAAGAGCTACGAAAACATCCCGATCGGGACCTTGGCCGAGCGCGTCCAGCACGTCGTGCAGTCGGCGTTTGGCGGCAAGCGAATCGTCATCTTCTCGGGTGGCGCTGCGAAGGGCACCGACGCGGTGCTCGAAGAGGTCGGTCAAATCGCCAAGGGCGGTGGCTACGGGTCGATCGTCGGCCGCAACGCCTTCCAGCGGTCGGAGAAAGACGCCGTCAAGCTCCTTCACGACATCATGGATCTCTACGCCGCGCAGGCCTAAGAGCGCCAGGCTCACGCGTGACCGAGCCCGCTGTCCCACCCATCGTGATTGCAGCCTGGGATGCCTACGGGGATCGGCGGGAAGTGGCCGAGGTGCGCGAGGTCAGCGCCAACGTGTCGACCAACTCGGTGTACCTGCTCGTGCTCGACGACGGGCACGCCGTGGTTGCGAAGCGCTCGAGCTACGGCTCGTACGTGCATTTCCGTCAGGATCACTACCGTATTCACGAGTGGATCCACCGGCTTCGGGGGACGCGCTATGCGACGTTTCTCGCGCCGGTGCTCCTCAAGAACGACGAGGTGTTCACCTACCGCGACGAGGACGAGTGGGTCGTCTTCTACGCGCAGCAGCCGTTTTACGATTTCCTGCCCAAAGTGCTCAGCGATGGGCAGGTCGAGTCGCTCGGTGAGGAGATGGGGCTCTTTCATCGGGAGTGCTTGAACATCTCGGACCGCGTGAGGCCGACGTGGCAGTCGCTCGGCGCCGACGTAGCGAGCCTGTACGACGCGATCGGCAGCTCGGAGTGGCGCCGCGAGCGAGGTTTCTCGGACTCGTCCGTCAGTTACGTTCGGGCGCACTGCGATGCGTTCTTGGGCAATGCCGACGACCTCGGCTACCACCAGTGGACCAAGATCCCGGTGCTCATCGACTGGAACATCGGGAATTTCTCGGTGGGGATGAACGGGGACGGCTTCAAGCTCTTCTCGCGATGGGACTACGACTGGTTCCGCATCGAGCCCCAGATGCTGGACTTCTATTTTTGCGCGCGCGTCGTCCGCTCGGAAGGCGACCAAACCGCCTTCAGCTACACGATCGACCCGCTCTTCAGCGAGCGTTTCATGAAGTTCCTGCGCGCGTACCACGAAGTGCACCGCCTCACGAAAGAAGAGCTGCTCTTTTTGAAAGAGGCCTACCGCTTTTTCATCCTGAACTACGTCCTGCGCATCGGAGAGCACTTCTTCCAACCCGAGATTTGCCATCGGTTACAGCACGAGGCGGTACACGACTATTTGCCGCAGCTGGAGCTCGCGGACTTTACACCGTTGCTCGAGATCCTCTAGCGGGATCAACGGGGCGCGGCGGAACGCGACACGGGGCTGCGGTCAACCGTGCGATCGAAGAACGGCTCGCGACGGGCGTGCTCGCGATCGGGCGCCCCGTCGCCAT
>SHLP01000223.1 GCA_004283055.1 Deltaproteobacteria bacterium | reverse complement strand
CTACATCTACACATCCGGAACCACCGGGCTGCCGAAGCCGTGCCGAGTTTCACACGCACGCGCAATTCTCGCAGGCGCCGGTTTCGGGCCGCTGATGTATGCGTTCCGCCCCGGGGACAAGCTCTACTGCGTGCTTCCTCTCTACCACGCGAACGGGCTCCTCCTCGGCGCATCGGCGACGATGATTGCTCGCGTCCCCATGGCGATGCGCCGCTCATTCAGCGCGAAAGCGTTCTGGGAGGACGTTCATCGGTACAAGGCCACGGCGGTTCTCTATATCGGAGAGCTGTGCCGCTATCTGGTCAATTCACCGCCGCACCCGAAGGAGTTGCCGAACCCAGTGCGCATCGCCGTCGGCAACGGGCTCCGGCCCGATGTCTGGCCCAGGTTCAAAGCGCGATTCGGCATCGAGGACATTCGGGAATTCTACGGCGCAACGGAAGCCCCAGGCTTCATTGCGAACATCAGTGGGCGAAAAGGCTCCGTCGGCCGCGTCCCGCTTGGGGGTCTCAGCGGCTGGCTTCGGATTGTTCAGTATGACGTCAACCTCGACCGGCACCCTCGAGACTCAAAGGGCTTCTGCATTCCCTGCGGCGACGATGAAGTCGGTGAGCTTCTAATCCGCGTGCCGAAAGTCTCGACGGGCGGGCTCGAGTACCGGGGCTACACCGATCCATCGGCGACGAAGAAGAAGCTGCTCCACGATGTGTTCAAGAAGGGCGACCAGTATTTTCGCTCTGGCGATCTCCTGCGGCGAGACGGCGACGGGTTCTACTACTTCGTCGACCGAATCGGTGACACGTTTCGATGGAAAGGAGAGAACGTATCCACCGCCGAGGTCGCTGACGTCATCACGCACAACGACGCCATCGATGAGGCGACGGTGGTCGGGGTGCCCGTTCCAAACATGGACGGTCAAGCAGGTCTCGCTGCGGTCGTCCCTTCGGGGGAATTCGACCCGCGCAAGTTCTGGCATGCCGTCTCGGAGCTCCCGCCCTACGCCCAACCGCGGTTCGTTCGGGTGATGGGCGACCTCGCGAAGACCGGGACCTTCAAGATTCAGAAGAATGACCTGAGGAAGGAAGGCGTCGACCCCGCTACGGTCGACGACCCGCTCTACGTTCGCACCATGGACTGCTACGAACCGCTCACCGCTGAACGCTGGACCGACGTGAAAGAGGGGCGCTTGAAGCTCTGATGCCGGGACTCGCCGCTCGACTTCAGTCGTGCCCCAAAGCCTTTTGAATTAGAGCCAGATCCTCCGGCGCGTAGTCCAGCTCGAGCGCGGCCCGATGCGCCTCTTCCGACATCTTTGTCCATGTCTTCAACACTATCGGGAGAAGCTTCTCCTCTTCGTGTTTTGTCGCGAAGTCATGGAAGTAGTGCTCCAAGAACACGAGACAGATGACGTCTTCGAGCAGCTGCACGTCTGGATCGGTTTTCAAGCCTCGCTTGCGGAGCAACGTCTTCACGCGTTCGACTACATCGGCGTCGTAGCCGGCGTCTTCCATGATTGCGCCGGCAATTTCGCCATGTCGTTTGTAGAGATCGGTTCGCCACTTCAGATACCCCGCCCTGCCCTCTGGGTAGGTATCCCGGGGGACTTCCCAGCGCCGTATGTGCTGCGCGCGGGCAGCGAGTTGAACGGCTTCGGGAGCGCCGGGGGCGAAGCTCGCGAGGCGTGCGGACATGCGTTGCCCGTAGACGAGCTCCTTGGGGACAGGCTGGCCGTCGACTGTCTCCGTGCTCGGATCTTCGGCGTTCGCCGCGTCAAAACTGCTGAGTGCATCTTCGAGGCGCGACATGGCTGGCAGGGTACCACGCCAGCGCCGGCACTCGCAGCGACACGCCGTGACACCCCCGGCGATTGCTCTATATAACGAGCTCTAATGTCTCCCTTCCGCCGACGAACGAGCGGCCTCCGCCGCGAGCGGATCCACGCTTCCCCGCGCTTCCGCGACGGGATGTTCCGCAATAGCTCCGGCGTCGGCCTCCGTGTGGAGAAGGGCTCGACGCTTCCGGTCATGCGCGACTTCTTTTTCGGGGGCCGTCGGCGCGTCCCCGTCGCACCCCTACCTTCAGTGAGCCCGCTCCAGGTCTGGGCAAGGCCTGCAGAAACGGGACTCCGGGCCACTTGGCTCGGTCACTCGACGCTCCTGCTCGAAGTAGACGGCGTTCGCGTCCTCACCGATCCGGTCTGGAGTCGGCGCGTCTCTCCAAGCCGCTTCGTCGGTCCCAAGCGCTTTCAACCGGTTCCGGTCCGCATCTCTGAGCTCCCTCCGCTCGACGCGGTGGTCATCTCCCATGACCACTACGACCATCTCGATTACCCGAGCATCGTCGAGCTGATTCGACACGACGTGCCCTTCTACACGTCCCTCGGCGTCGGCGCGCACCTCGAGGCCTGGGGCGTGCCACCAGAGCGAATCACCGAGCTCGATTGGTGGGAAAGCGCCGAGCTTCCGAATGCCGACTTTCGGATTACCGCCGCTCCCTCTCAGCATTTCTCGGGACGCGCCGCAGCCGACCGCAATCGCACCCTCTGGTCTTCTTTCGCGCTGCGTGGTCCTCGACACAGCGCCTTCTTCAGCGGCGATACGGGCCTCACCGCCGAGTACGAAGAAATCGCGCGCCGGCTCGGTCCGTTTGACCTGGTGATGCTCGAGGTCGGCGCGTTCCATCCAGCCTGGGGGCACATTCACCTCGGCCCGGACAACGCCCTGCAGGCGTTGAAGCTTCTCGGCGGAGGTGGCTTTCTGCCGGTCCACTGGGGGACTTTCGACCTGGCGATTCATGACTGGGACCAACCGGCCGAGCGATTGGTCGAGATCGCGCCCAGCCTCGGCGCCCAGCTGCTGATGCCCATGATCGGATCGCCGACTGAGCCGTCACGTGTGGACGGGGTCGAGACCTGGTGGCGCACGATCTCCGTGCTCGAGCGACGAGGACCCTCCGTACCCGCAGAACGAGACCCAGCCCCGCCCATGCCGATCGGCGACCCGATCGACTGAGGCCCGAGAGCGATGGCGGGCGCGGCGGTTCCGCAGCTGCGGGGGTCCTCGAAGCACTTTGTCCTTGCAATCTGCCTACCATTTGGTAGACAAATGACGACCAGTTGGTAGAGAGATGGATGTTCGCAACCAAATTCTGACCCAGGCCACGCGCTTGTTCGCAGAGCAGGGCTACGACGGAACCTCGGTGCAGGAGATCGCCGACGCGGTTGGCATACGGAAGCCGAGCCTCCTGTACCACTTCAGGTCCAAGGATGAGCTTCGCGAGAACGTGCTCGCCGAAATGCTTGCGCACTGGAACTCGGTGCTCCCCGGCCTCCTTCTCAAAGCATCGACCGAAGAGCGCTTCGACGCGACCATGCGAGCGCTGACTGAGTTCTTCATCGAGGATCCGGACCGTGCGCGTCTGTTTCTGCGCGAGACGCTCGATCGGCCCGTGCAGATGCAAGCGATGCTCAGCGCCTTCGTGCAGCCCTGGGTCGAGCTCTTGGGCGGGCAGCTCGAGCGCGCGAAAGAGCAAGGACTCGTTCGGGCTGGCGTCGACCCGCAGGCATACGCGGTCGAAGTGATCACCATGGCCGTTGCGGGAACGGCGGTCATCGACACATTGCAGACGATTTTGCCGGATGATCCGGCCCGAGGCAGTACGCGAAAGCGTCACGCGCGCGAGCTGATTCGCGTCGCGCGATCGAGCCTCTACACAGAGAGCGAAGGCGAGAACTAAGCATGGCCAATTTCTTCAAAGACAACGACGATCTTCAATTCTACTTCGACAAGGGGGTGGACTGGGACTCGCTCGTGCGAATCACCGAGCACGAATTCTCCGATTCGGAGGGAGATGGTTTCAGCAGCACCGAAGAAGCGCTCGCCTTCTATCGAGACATCCTCGACATGTTCGGCCAGTTCACTGCCGAAGAAATCAAGCCCTACGAAAAAGAAATCGACGCGCAAGGCGTCGAATTCATCGATGGAGAGGTTCGCTTTCCCGAACGGCTCGCCGAGGTTTTCGAGAAAATAGACGGCCTCGATCTACAC
>SHLP01000222.1 GCA_004283055.1 Deltaproteobacteria bacterium | reverse complement strand
GACAATCTGCAAGACAGCAACCACCCCAGATTGGCGCGAGTTCCGAGGCGAGGCTCGCGTGGTCCCCGCCCCCAAGTCCAACCGACCACACATGCAAGCCGAGCCGTTCGGCGCAGCCCCGTATCGCGCTTTTTTCCGTGCCCCGGTATGCCCGCAAGCACGCCTGTCGCGAGCCGTTCTCCGATCGTCTGGTTTGCAGCCCTCACGTGGACTTGCGGATAATGGCCTGAATAGCGGGAACTTGCGCTGCGTCTGTAATGAATGACAATGAAAGGCATCATGAAAGCTGTCCTCACGAGTTTGTGCGCCGCCCTCTTCCTTCTCTGTGCTGCTCGGCCGGCGGTAGCCGACGGTGACATGAAGAATTGCTACAGCATCGCCGGCGAGGCTCGCTACGGTGCGCTCGCTTACAAGCACATCGTCATCGTGACCAATCGTTGCGACATCACGCTGCAGTGCGAAGTCTGGACCGATGTCGACCCGTCGCCGCGGCAGTCGGTGACAGTGGAGCCCCAGAGCACCGCAGAAGTCCTGGTGCGCGCGGTTTCTCCCGCGCGCTCGTTCAAGGCGTTCGGCGAGTGCAAAAAATGACGCGCGCCTAGCGCGGGCTCAGTAGAGCGGGTTGTCGTCGCGCGCGGTAAAGAACCGCTCGAAGATGGCGTAGCCCGCGAACAGGTCATCGAGCTCGGTGTATTCGTTGGGTTGATGCGCCTGGGCCGCCGTGCCCGGACCCAGGTTGACCCCGGGGACGCCAATCGCGTCGAAGCGCGCTACGTCCGTCCAGGCTTGCTTGCTGCGGACACCGTTCACGCCGCAGCGCATCAAGTGCTGGATGTAGCGATCGCTTGCATGCGGGTGGCCGGCAGGAGAGAGGTCCGTCGCCTGGATCTTGCACTGCTCGCCCGCAAGCTCACGCAGCTCTGCGAAGGCCTCTTCGGCCGTGCGGCCCGGAGCAAAGCGATAGTTCACGTTGACCTCTGCCTGGCCGGGGACGACGTTTCTCGGGCCGCCGCCGTTGACCACGGTCGGTGTCATCACCTCGCGGAACACGTAGCCGTCGAGCTCGACGTCGTGCGGTTCGCGCTGCTCGAGCTCACCGATGAAACGCGCGGCTTTGTAGAGTGCGTTGTCCCCTTGCCAGGGCCGAGCGCTGTGGGCCGTTCGTCCTAGGAAGGTCAGCGTCGCATGAATCGAGCCCATCGCGCCGAGCTGCATTTGGTTGTCGCTCGGCTCGAGGCAGATCGCCAAGTCGAGGTCGTGAAGCTCGGGATGTGTGTCGAGGATCGGTCCGAGGCGGTTTTCCTCGAACGGGCCTTCTTCTCGCTCGTAGAAGATCAGAGTCAGATCACACGGCAGAGCGGGTAGATCGAGGCGTTCGACCAGCTCGATCATGATCGCCAAGCCGGACTTCATGTCCGCCGAACCTGCGCCATACAGTCGCTTGCCCTCGATGCGCGGCGGTCCGTCGTGCTGGGTGCGCACCGTGTCGAGATGACCAACCAGCGCGATCTTGGGGGCGTCGCTGCGTGCTGCTGCGTGTACGATCAGGCTATCGTGGAAACGCGTGATCGCCTCGGCGCCCAAGCTGCTCGCCAGCCTCGCCTCGACGTGATCGCAGAGCTCCGCTTCCTCTCCGATCGGGCTTGGGATCCGAGTGAGAGCGAGCAGAGTGTCCGTGAGCGCTCGAGCCGGGGCGGTCATCGCCCGCGAGCGTAGCAGGCAGCGCGCAAAGAGGCTTATCGGACCAGGTCTTCGGGCTGGTCCCAGTCCTCGAGCGCCCGGACGACCGCCTCGCTCAGCGGCAACGCCTCGACCTCGAGCGAGGCGAACAGAGTTTGAAACGACCTTTGACCCTGCGAAATCGCTTTCGCGAGAGGCTCGGCGAGGCGGCGAGGGTCGTACCGGGCGAGCATCGGCTCCCAGGGCGCATCCGGCGCCCGCTTCGGGGCGACCACGATGGCCTCGCTTTGGTAGTGGAGAGCGTGTGCCAGGGCTTCGCTGCTGACGAAGGGCATGTCGCAGGCAACCGCAACGAGCCGTGACCGATGGGTCGTGACAGCGTAGTGGACAGCGGCGTTGAGACCGGCGAGCGGTCCGGCCCCGGGCGGGTCGTCGTCGAGACGAAGGACGCCCTCGGCGAGCCGTGCGTAAGGCGTCGCGGCGCCCACGAGCACCGGTTCGAAACCAGCGTCGCGTCCCCGCCGAACCAGCGCTTCGAGGATCGGCTCCGAGCTGCCCGGAATCGAGAGCAGGCCTTTGTGCCTGCCCATCCGGCGCGACCTACCTCCGACGAAAACGGCAAGGAGCGGAGGCGCTGTCATCGAAGGGTCCCTTCCCGCTCGCACGCGGCTCGAGGTCGGCTAGATTTCGTCCCATGGAGATCGACACGGCGCAAGTGGCAACCGTCGCCGTGATCGGCGATGTCCATCTGTTCTGGGACGATGCCGATGTCGCCTTCTTCAACGGCAGCGGGTACGATCTCGTACTGTTCGTCGGCGATTTAGCCGGATACACGCAGCTTCGAGGGCGCCGCGTCGCGCGTTTGCTCCGCAAGCTTCGCGTGCCCGCGATGTGCATTCCAGGCAACCACGACGGGCTCCACGCCTTTCAGCTCGGCGCGGAGATCGCACCTCGCGCACACCGACTCCGAAACGCGTTTTGCCAAGGTCAGTCCCGTCGCTGCGCCACCCTCGAGCGTGCGCTTGGCGACGTCGAGCTGCTCGGCTACAGCCGGCGCCGCATCGACCCCGCGGGCGTTCCATTGAACATCGTCGTAGGTCGGCCGCACTCGATCGGCGGAAGGCGCTTGGCCTGCCTTCGGTATCTCGCCAAACGCTACGGGATCGACTCGATGGACGCATCGGCCGCGCGGCTCAAGGCTCTCGTCGACGGCTGTGACGACGCGCCGATCGTGTTCCTCGCGCACAACGGGCCTTCGGGCCTCGGCGACCGAGCAGACTCGATCTGGGGCTGTGACTTTCGAAAGAAAGAAGAAGACTGGGGCGACCGCGATCTCGAAGAGGCATTGCGGTACGCCAAGAGCAGCGGCCGGACGGTGCTCGCCACCGTCGCCGGCCACATGCACCGCCGGACCAAGTCCGGCAAGACGCGTCCGGCTCAAATCACCCACGACGGCGTCCTCTACGTCAACGCCGCCGAAGTCCCCCGCCACCGCAGCGAAAACGGCCAAAAGAAGCGCCACCACGTCAAACTCACCCTCAGCCCCACCTCCGCCACCGCTCAAGACCGCTGGGTCTAGGGGTTGGGCCTAGCGCACCTTTGTCTTGGCCCGAGCCATCTTCAGTACTCGCTTGAAGTGGTGCTTCGCCACCGGCTGAACCGAAAGGCGAGAGCCCTTTTGCGTCACGCGCATGCCTTCGAGCACAGGATCGTCTTTCAGCGCACGGAGGGGAATCTCCTCGGCAAACTTCTCGACGAACTCGACGTCCACCAGGGACCAGCGGGGGTCGTCCTGCTTGGACTTCGGGTCGTAGTGCTTGTTCTTCCGGTCGAACTGGGTGGGATCCGGATACGCCTCTCGGCAGATGCGGCCGACGCCCGCTGCGCCGGGGGGCTTAGCGCTCGAGTGGTAGAAGATGAACAAGTCACCCGTAGCCATTTCACGCATGAAGTTGCGTGCCTGATAGTTTCGTATTCCGTCCCAGGGCTCCCGTCCATCGCGCTCGAGGTCATCGATCGAATAGCTCTCGGGTTCGCTCTTCATGAGCCAATACTTCACGCCACGCTTCGCCATCGACGAACTATGTCACAGATGCCTGAGTACGAAATACGGGCGCGCTTACAAACCGCGCAAACGGGGCACAGAAAAAACCCGCCACGGGGTTCCGCCGAACGGCTCGGCTTGCAAGGGTGGTCGGGAGCACTTGGGGGCTTGGACCACGCAAGCCTCGCCTCGGAACTCGCGCCAATCTGGGGTGGTTGCTGCCTTGCAGATTGTCACTCGTTACGTCGACTCCACCCCATGACGGGTTTTTTTCTGTGCCCCTCCATAAGGTGACAGGGCGAACCCGGCGTCCCTACGGCAGGCGGCAGCGCGAGCCCGAAGGGCGAAGCCCGGCGCGAATGCGCCGGCA
>SHLP01000095.1 GCA_004283055.1 Deltaproteobacteria bacterium | reverse complement strand
ACCCAAGACCCGCCCCCCAAACACCCGCGGCAGCACAAGCCAACCAGCGACACCAACCAACCGCCGAAGGCGTCCGAGCGGGGCGGTGTAACTAAACCAAACCACGCAACCCACTCAAAACCAGCCCCCCCTAGAATTCCGGCCGATCCTGATGCTGCCCAAAGACTTCTCGAAACACGTCGCAGACCTCTTGCTCGGTGCAGTACACCTTTGCCGCTTCGACGATGCCCGGCATCACGTTGCGATCCGTCCGACAGTCTTGCGCAATTGCGGCCAAGGCCTTGGACACGGCCGCGTCGTCGCGTTCGGCTTTGACCTTTGCTAGTGCCTCCACCTGCTCTTTTTGAATCGATTCGTCGACACGAAGGGTCGGGATGTCCGGCTGCTGGTCCTGCTCGTATCGGTTGACGCCAACGACCGTCTTCTCGCCGCGTTCGATCTGCTGCTGAAGGCGGTATGCAGACGCGCCGATCTCGCGCTGCGGGTAGCCCTGCTCGACCGCCTCGACCATCCCGCCCAGCTCGTCGATCTTTCGAATGTAGTCCAACGCCTCTTCTTCGAGGCGGTTGGTCATCCACTCGACGAAATAGCTGCCAGCCAGAGGGTCGATCGTATCGGCGACGCCGGACTCTTCGGCGATGATCTGCTGGGTGCGGAGCGCCACCGTGACCGCTTCCTCGGTCGGTAGCGCGTAGGTCTCGTCGAGGCTGTTCGTGTGAAGTGACTGCGTCCCGCCGAGCACCGCAGCGAGCGCCTGGAGAGCCACGCGTGTGACGTTGTTGTAGGGTTGCTGGGCGGTCAGCGACACCCCGGCGGTCTGCGCATGCGTCCTCAACATCAGTGAGCGAGGGTTCTTGGGGTTGAACCGCTCTTTCATCAATCGAGCCCACATGCGGCGCGCGGCGCGAAACTTCCCAATCTCCTCGAAGAAGTCGCTGTGAACGTCGAAGAAAAACGAGAGACGCGGCGCGAACTCGTCGACGTCTAGGCCGCGCTCGACGGCCCACTTCACGTACTCCAAGCCATCGGCAATCGTGAAGGCGAGCTCCTGAGCTGCAGTCGAGCCGGCTTCGCGGATGTGATACCCGCTGATGCTGACGCTGTTCCAGCGCGGCACCTCTTTCGCACAGAACTCGATCGAGTCGGTGACGATTCGCATCGCGGGGCGCGGAGGCACGACCCAAGCGTGCTGAGCGATGAACTCTTTGAGGCAATCGTTTTGAACCGTTCCACCGATTTTGTCCCGGGGGATTCCTCGCTTGTCGGCTAGCGCGACATAGAAACCGAGCAGAACCGCGGCCGGTCCATTGATCGTCATCGATGTAGTGACCTGGTCGAGCGGGATCTCGTCGAAAAGAATCTCCATGTCGCGCAGCGTGTCGACCGCCACACCCACCATGCCGACCTCGCCGAGCGAACGCGGCGAGTCGCTGTCGTATCCCATCAGGGTCGGGAAATCGAATGCGGTCGACAGCCCGGTCTGTCCTTGCTCGAGCAGATACCGAAAACGCTGATTTGTCTGCCGGGGCGTTCCAAAGCCTGCGAACATCCGCATCGTCCACAGGCGCCCTCGATACATGGTCGGCTGAACGCCGCGCGTGTAGGGAAACTGACCAGGAAAGCCGAGATCGCGCTCATAGCTGTGGTCGAAATCAGCTGGTGTCAGAAGGTCGGGGACCTCCAGGTCGCCGTGCGTCAGGAAGCGCTCCTTGCGAAGCGCCTGGCGGGCCACGGCGGGCCGAACCGAGCCATCGCGCCACTGGGTGGTCCGTTCACGCAAGCGCGCTTTGGGGTCATCGGACGGCGTCTCAGCTGCCAGCTTTTCGGCGGGGTCCGCTTTCATGCCAAGCTCCTCTTAGTTCTCTACCGTGTCCTCGGCGCCTGGAAAAGGCAAGACCTCGCCCCGAACGACCTGAAGCATGCCTTCGACTTCGAGGGCCACTTCCAGCTCGGGGCTCGTTTCGAGGAAACGCTCGAGGTAGCGTTTCGCAGCCTGGTTCTCTCCTTTTTGGAAGTGGGCAGCGCCGACGAGGAACAAAGCATCACCGTCGTCTTGTTGGCTCTGAAGGACACGCCGCCCCATGCGAATTGCGCGGTCGTATTCACCCATCATCCGGAGCGTCTGCCCCGCACCCAGCATTGCACCGACGTAACCCGGCGCCAGCTTCAGGGCTTCGACGTAGCTCTTGAGCGCCTCTGGATAGGCTTCCTTCTCGAAATAGGCGTGCCCCAGGAAGTGAAACGCATATTCGTTTTTTGGATCATCGCGCGCCACTCGCAGAAGCTCGTCGATCGCCTGGTCCGCTTCACCAGCGTGCAAGAGCTCCATCCCTTCTTCGGCTGCTTCCCAGCGCTCGACTTGGGCGTCGTCCATGGCTCTCTCTTCAGTCACGGTTACCGTAGTCGATAGAACCCGCGCGCGTTCGGTCCCGCGGCTGCACGCCGGAGGCCAAGCTGCCGAGCGCAATGACCAAGAACAGCACGCCCCCGATCAGAAGCGTGATGCCCATGAGCTGTCGGTTGTCGAGCACCCAGTAGCAGATCGCAGCGATTACTAGAGTCAGGACGGCAACGGCTGCGGAGACGCGCATCTGCAAACGACGACGTTTCTGCGCGCGTTCTTGGGCCTCACGTTTGGCCTCTTTGGCCTCTTTGGCTCGTTCTTTGCGCGCCTGTCGCCGGTCGCCGTGTTTCTTCGCCATCGCCGGAGCATACTACCGAATTGCTCGACGGGCCCGATCCGACAAGGAACCTTCCGGTACGAGCTCCAGGTACTTCTCATAGGCTTGCCGGGCAGCCGGGCTATTGTCACTCGAAAGCGCTTCGCCCAGATAGAACCAGGCCTCTGGTGGCGCCGCCGGAAGGGAAATCGACTGTCGGAACAAACGACGCGCGGCATCCCGCTCACCGCGCTCGTGATGGACCCGAGCGATTTGATAGATCGCGGCAGCTTCGAGCCCAGGACGAGCGTCTACGCCGCGCGCGAGCTGAAGCGCGCGGGTCGCGTTCTTCATAGCGTCCGAGTACTTCTTCGCGCGCAGAATGCTCTGCCCCATGCCAACCAGCGCGGGGGCGTAGTCCGGATCGATCTCCAGCGCGCGACGGTAGTAGCTCGCAGCCAGCGCCGAGTGGCCCTGTGCATAGAGCGTGTCGGCGCGATTGATGAGGTCGGGCGGAGTGAGCGAGCTCAGCTCTGCGCTAACGGTCGCATCGCTCGGGGGCGCAGCGATCGGCGGCGCATCAGCTTCGGGAGAAGCGGGCAGAGCGGAGCGGGCGCGGCGCGGCGCGGGGGGCACGTCCCTCCGCGATTTCGGGGTGACCGCCGCTTTGGCATCCGGCTTGGAAGGCTTTGGCGGATCGGACAGCGCGGGCGCAGCCGCCTTGGGCACCGCCTCCACGGGAGGCTCTACCAGCTCGATCGCGATCGGCTCCTCTGGCGTTTCAGCCTCCGCGACCGCGGGTGGCTCTTCGAGATCCGGCGCCAAGTCCGAAGCCGCTGGCTCTACGACCACGGCGGCCGCCGAAGACGGTGCCATGCCGGGTGGCGGCGCAGCCGCCTCACGCGGAGACGTCAAGCGCACGATGCCTGCGATCAGCCCCATGAGCACGAGCCCGACAACCAAGGCGAGCAAGACCTGCCGCGGCGTCAGCGTCCGTTGCGTGGTTCGCTCCCGTTTCTCCGCGAATGCAATCAGATCTTCTTCGACGGCGGACCCCATTTCGTCCAGCGGCACGTCGCTCTCGCGCGATTGGACCTCGAGCAAACGAGCCTTCGACCACAAGAGCTCGGCCTTGTCGTGCTCGCCGCGCTCCGCGAGAAGCTCGCCGAGCCCTTGGAGCGGTCTTGGGTCCTGGGGGGCAAGCCTCGCGGCGCCCTGCAACGCCTGCTGAGCACGCATCGTGTCGCCATCGGCCCACCAAGCAGCGGAACAAAGCAGCAGGTACTCGGGGTCGTGGTCCAACTGAGCATGGTGTGCGCTCAGCAAGTCGAGCGCCTCACGCGGCCGACCGGTCGAGATCAGATCGCGTGCGATCTCCAACGGATGCGCCTGCCCGGAGGTATCCAGGTCGTCGAGCGCGTAGGCGTCGAAGCCGAAATCAGACACGGCGTCGATACTAACAGAGTCGCTCCGAGATCGATGAATTCCCGCCGAATCCGGAGTCAGCTCGGGCCTTCTGCCCCAAAGCTTGTATACTCCCGCCCAATGTTTGTGGTCGCATGCTCCGGTTTCCCCGTGCCGGTCAGCCGATACTGGCGGGAGTTCGATGCGGTAGAAATCTCGGACACCGAAATCGCCATTCCAGGCGCTGGCACCGTGCGACGCTGGATTCGGGAGGCGCCGAAGGGCTTCCTCTTCACTGTCGTGGCACCCGGTTCGGTGAGCGAATCGGGGTTTCGGCGCACGAAAGAGAACAAGGCGACCTGCGAAGAGGTCGCCGCGCTCGCAAGCGACCTCAAAGCCAAGGCGATCATCTTTCACGCCGATGAAACCTTCAAGCATGGCAAGGCCAATCGGGCAGCTCTTCGAGCGTTTCTGGGTTTTCTTCCCTCGAACATGCCGCCTGTCGTCTTCGACCTGGAGGCCTGGAAGCCTGCCGACATCGCTGCGGCCTGCGGAGACCGGCCCGCCATCGCCGCCTACGATCCCCTGACCGATGACCCACCCCCGGAATCGAAGATGGTCTACCTCCGCCTGCCGGGGCCGGCAGGCCATCGCTCACGGTACGACGAAGCGTCGGTCGCCAAAATCGCCGACCATTGCAACAAGCTCGATCCCGAGCTGGGCATCTGCGTGTTCCGCAACATCGACATGCAGACCAACGCCCACCAGCTCATCAAGAGACTCGAGTAATCGATGTCGGAATCGGCGCCGACGCCGACGCTCATCAGGCTCGACGCGGACGATGCAGGAGGGCGCATCGATCGCGTCCTGGCTCGGCGCTGCCCTCAATTCTCGCGAAGCGCGCTCCAGCGCTGGATCGAGCAGGGGCGAGTGGAGCAGGCGGGTGAGGTGGTCTCCCGCAAGACCAAGGCCGTCGATGGCGCGGAAGTCCTGATTCAGCCAGCCCCGCCCGAGGCGATGAGCGCCGAGCCGCAGGCGATCCCCCTGCAGGTGCTGTTCGAGGACGACCAGCTGATCGTTCTCGACAAGCCGGCAGGCCTCGTGGTTCACCCTGCTCCAGGTCATCCGGACGGCACCCTCGTCAACGCGCTGCTGCATCACGCCGCGGTGCAAGGGGGCTCGGACCCCCTTCGCCCCGGCATCGTGCACCGGCTCGACAAGGACACAAGCGGCGTAATGGTGGTCGCGAAGAGCTCACAGGCCCACGAGGGCCTGGTCGAGATGTTTCAGCAGCACCGACTGGAGCGGGCGTATCTCGCCATCGCGCTTGGAAGGCCCCCGCAGTCGATCCGCTACGAGACCCTGCATGGGCGGCATCCGTCGAATCGAAAGAAGTTCACCTCGCGCACCGAGCGCGGCCGACGCGCGGTCACGGATCTAGAATCGATCGAGCTTTTGCACGGAAGCGCCTTGGTTCGTTGTCGTCTCGAGACAGGGCGTACCCACCAGATTCGAGTGCACCTCGCCGAGCACGGGCACCCCGTATTGGGCGATGCGCTCTACGGGAAGTCGATTGGGGACCCGGAGCTGCGTCGCGTCGCCGACGAGCTGGGGCGCCAGGCGCTTCACGCGACTGTCCTTGCGTTCGAACATCCGATCACCGGAAAGGCGATGAGATTCGAGACCGAGCCACCGCCGGATTTTGAAAACGCCCTGCGCGCCCTTCGGCTCGACTAAACGGTCCGCTCAAGGCTCGGGCGCGCACTGTGGGTAGCCGTCGAGGACGGTCTGGCATCGAACCTGATCGCACTCCTGCACCACCGAATTGCAGGTCTGGAAGAACACCGGATTGATCAGAATCGCCGCGCAGCACTCTAGAAGGTCCACACAGATGTTTTCGCAGTCGCGTTCCCGGGAAATCGTCGCCGACCAGCCGACCCGACAATTCGACTCGCCTGCGTTCCGCACGGCGATGCCTGAGGCCAACTCGCCAACCAGCTCACCGGAGAACGCATAGACCGCATCGTCGCCCGCGACTCGGATCTCGGAGGCTCGGAACGAATTGAGGTCCTGGTCAATCGGGACGGAATCCTGGTAGCGAAGCGCGAAGCTGCATGGCTGTCCATTTTCGTCGACTCCGATGAGCTCGACCTCGAGGTCGAAGGAATACGCAGACTCCCCCGAGAGGCTGCAGCTCGGGCTCGCCCGCAGCTCGGAGCCGTCGCCCGCAATACTGAAGCAGACGCCGACGCCGCGGCTCTCTCCCTCCCAGAGCTGCGGTGGCTCTGGCGCCGGAATCCCGCCGACTCCACCCTCACCCGCCATTCCGCCGCCCCCGGCCGTACCCCCGCTCGAGCCTGGCTCCTCGCCGCATCCCACGAGCGGAAGGCACACGAGCAAAACCAAGCAGCTGGCCGGAGCCAGCCGCCGAATATGGATGGGATTCATTGCAGTCGCCGGCCTACCACATCGGGGATTCGACGTGCGCCTTGGAGCGGACGAGAAGATCGATGATCGCGCGGTCGTACAGGTTGCGGGCGAGGAGCTCGGGCGCGACGCGGCTTTGGTAAAGGTCACGTCCTTCCTGAATTTCGTCCTGCATCACATCGAAAAGAGTATCGTTTCGAATCCCTTCCGCAATCTTGTCTTCGTTGTACAAAGCAAGGTCGCTCGAGATCGCCCTGGCCAAGCGACGTGCGGCTTCTTGAGTTTCGATTAGCGCCATCGGTCCTCCGTTCGCGAAGAGTGACGCAGCAGGCCCACCCCTGTCAAAGAGCGGCGGGGTCGAGCTCGATGGCGCCCGCTCGGAGGATCGTCATCGGCGTCCGCGTAGAGTCGATCAGCGTCGAGGGAGCGCCTCCTGGAGAGATCCCGGGCACGAGGCCCCCGATCCCCTCGGCGAGCTCGTGGGGCAGATCCGCCCCGCTTCGAAGCGGTGGCTCCCCGGTCCGATTGGCGCTGGTCGCGGTCACCGGATGGCCGAACGCCCGGACCAGATCGGCGGCGGGACTCGGGCCGGGCACTCGGACGCCAACCTTTCCATCGCGGCAAAGCCGGGGATTCAAACCCGACTTCGCCGCTAGCAGTATCGTCAGCGGTCCAGGCCAATGGCGTGCCATCAGGACCCGTGCGGCTGCAGAGGGAGGCTTCGCGACCGCAGTCACGGCGCCCGCATCGGGCAGGAGCAAAGCGATCGGCATGTCCCCGGGTCGTCCCTTGAGCTCGGCAACGCGCTCGACGGCCTGCTCGTTTCGCGCGTCGGCGAGCAGACCGAGCCAGGTTTCAGTCGGACAGGCCACCACCCCGCCCTCCTCGAGAACCCGGACCAGCGCGTCGAGCTCGTCCATCAGCCGCGGCGCGCCCGCCAGCCGATGTCCTGGCGAAGCTGCTTACCTTCGAAATCGATCTTCCCCACCGCTTCGTACGCGCGGTCGGCCGCTTGGTCGACCGAATCGCCGATCGCCGTGACCGAAAGCACGCGTCCGCCCGCGGTGACCACGGAATCCCCGCGGAGCGCGGTGCCGGCGTGAAATACCATCACGTTCGGGAGCGCCGATGCAGCATCGAGACCATGGATTGGCGTACCCTTTTCGTAGCTGCCGGGATAGCCCCCCGCTGCGAGTACGACGCAGAGCGATGCCGGCGCTTCCCACTCGGGCGTAAGCTCACCAAAATCTCCCCGCGCCGACCCTTGAACGAGCGGCAGGATCGAACCCTTCCAACGCGTCATCAGCGTCTGACACTCGGGGTCGCCGAATCGCGTGTTGTATTCGAGAACCAGCGGTTCCCCATCGACCACCATCAGTCCCACGAAGAGCGCCCCGCGAAACGGTCGCCCTTCATCGGCCATGCCCGCAAGCGTCGGCTCGACGACTTGCTCGAGGATCTTGCGCTCGATTTCGCGGGTCACGACCGGTGGAGGCGAGTACGCGCCCATTCCGCCGGTGTTGGGGCCCTGGTCGCCGTCAAACGCGCGTTTGTGGTCTTGCGCCGGCGCCAAAGGAATGAACCGCTTGCCGTCGGAAACGACGTGATAGCTCACCTCTTCGCCGACCAGGCACTCCTCAATCAGGACCCGATCGCCTGCACTTCCGAAAGCGCGCTCTCGCATGATGCGATCGACCGCGGCAATCGCCTCCGCCGCAGTCTTTGCAACGATTACTCCCTTGCCCGCAGCGAGACCGTCGGCCTTCACGACGAGCGGTCGGTTCGCCTCTTCGATGTAGCGCGTGGCCGTATCGGGGTCATCGAAAACCGCGAAGCCCGCAGTCGGGATCGAGTGGCGTGCCATGAACTCTTTGGAGAAAATCTTGGATCCCTCGAGCTGGGCGGCCTCGCGACTGGGCCCGAAGGCGTCGATGCCGTGGCTGCGGAGGGCGTCGACGACGCCGGCGACCAGAGGCGCCTCAGGGCCGACGACCACGAGATCGGCAGACTCCTTTTTGGCAAGGGCAACGACCTGGTCCGCATCGCTCGAATCGACCGGAACCGTTCGACCGATGGCCGCGATGCCCGCATTGCCAGGCGCCCCAATGACCTCCACTTCGCTTTCCTGTGAGAGGCGCCATGCAAGCGCGTGCTCGCGCGCCCCCGCTCCGACGATGAGAACCTGCATCGTCAGTGCCGGAAGTGGCGCACGCCGGTAAAGACCATCGCCATGTTGGCTGCGTCGGCGGCAGCGATTACTTTTTCGTCGCCCTTGGAGCCGCCGGGGTGAACCACCGCCGTGATGCCGACTTCGGCTGCGGCTTCGATGCCATCGGGGAACGGGAAAAAGGCGTCCGAGGCCATCACCGCTCCCTTGGAAAGCTCGCCCGCCTTCTGTGCCGCGATGCCCACGGCAGTGACGCGGGCCATCTGACCGGCGCCTACGCCCACCGTTCGGTCAGGCTTTGCAAAAATGATCGCGTTCGATTTCACGTGTTTGCAAACACGCCACGCGAAGTCGAGTGCGCGCGTTTCATCGTCGGTCGGTTGACGCTTCGTTACGACCTTGCCGGCACGGACCTCGCTCGGCCCGGTTGCGTCGCGATCCTGGACGACCAAGCCACCGCCTACGCGCTTGAACTGGATGGCGGGGTAATCGGCGGGAAGCCATTCACCCGTCGCCAAAATGCGGAGATTCTTCTTCTTTTGGAGGCGTTCGAGCGCCGCCGGCGCAAAGCCCGGCGCGATGATGCATTCGATGAAAGTCTCGGCAACGGCGTTGGCGGTCGCCTCGTCGACCTCGCGATTCAAGGCAACGATTCCACCAAAAGCGCTCTGGGCATCCGCTTCCCGCGCGATTCGGTACGCCTCTTCGAGGTTCGCCGCAGTGGCCACGCCGCAGGGGTTGGTGTGCTTGACGACGACGGCAGCAGGTCCGTCGAACTCGCGCACCGCCTCGATGGTGGCGTCCACATCCACGAGATTGTTGAAGGACAGCTCTTTGCCCCCTGCGCCAAGCGACCGAGCTAAGGCCAGGCTTCCGTCAGGTGCATTCCGTTCGATGTAGAACGCGCCCTGCTGGTGCGGGTTCTCGCCGTATCGAACGTCATAGGCCTTGGTGAAGCTCAGAGTGAGCGCCTCGGGGAACTTGGAGTCGGTTCCCTGCGAGGTCAGATAGGCGGCAATTGCACCGTCATAGGCGGCGGTCTGGGCGAACGCCTTCGCTGCTAGGCGTGCGCGGAGCGATGCGTTCGGGCCATCGCCCGACTTCACGGCAGCAAGCACCTCTGGATAGTCCTCCGGCTCGGTTACGACCGTGACGCGCGCCTGATTCTTCGCGGCGCTTCGGACCATCGACGGGCCGCCGATGTCGATGTTCTCGATCGTTTCATGGTGAGGCGCGCCGCGCGCGACCGTCTGCTCGAAGGGATACAGGTTCACACAGACGAGATCGATTGGTTTGCCGCCAATCCTGCTCAGCGCATCGCGGTCCGCCTGGCTGTCCCGCATGAGAATTCCGCCGTGTACTCGCGGGTGCAGGGTCTTGACACGGCCGTCCATGATTTCGGGCGACTCGGTGTACTCCGATACGTCGATGACCTCGACCCCGCCCTCCCGTAGTGTCCGGGCGGTCCCGCCCGTCGAAAGAATCTCGACTCCAGCCTCGGAGAGCCCGTTGGCGAACTCGACGACGCCCGTCTTGTCGGAGACCGAAATCAGTGCGCGTTGGATCTGTGTCATGAAGGTCGGCCCATACCGCGCGGGCAGAATGTCGTCAATGGAATCCAGGCGGGACTCTGCTCATGGGTCGGAGACCCCGATCTCGTCGCCCTCGTGGATCTGAGCAAGCGTTGCATCTACCCAGGGGCCGAGCTCGCCGACGCGAATCATTTCGCGCGCTTTGCCCATCAGGGCGCCATAGAAGTGCAGGTTGTGGAGCGATAGCAGGCGCGGCCCGAGCATTTCGTCGGCTTTGAAAAGGTGCCGCAAATAGGCCCGCGAATAGGTCGCGCAGACGGAGCAATCGCAGCGCGCGTCGAGCGGGCTTTGGTCGTCGCGGTGCCGTGCCTGCTTGAGATTGACCCTGCCTCCCCAGGTGAGGGCTTGGCCGTTGCGCGCGTTTCGGGTCGGTAGGACGCAGTCGAACAGGTCGACTCCGCTCGAGATCGCTTTTAGCAGATCTGTCGGGGTGCCAACGCCCATGAGGTAACGGGGTCGATCCTCGGGCATCCGCGGCGCGATCCGATCGAGAAGCTCGTACATGCGCGCCGTTGGCTCCCCGACCGAGAAGCCGCCGAGCGCGACGCCGTCGAAGTCGAGGGCGGCGATCGCCTCCAGATGGGACAGCCGCAGGTCGAGGTCGGTGCCCCCCTGAACGATGCCGAAGCGGGCCTGGCCCTCGGCTGGAGCCGCTCGCAGGCATCGCTTTGCCCAGGCGGTCGTTCGCGCCATCGCGCGTTCGACTTCGGCTCTCGGTGCATCCCCTCGGGGGCACTCGTCGAGCACCATCGCGATGTCAGAACCGAGAAGCGCCTGCACGCGCATAGCCTCTTCGGGGGTCAATCGATGCAGGCTGCCGTCGAGGTGGGAGCGAAAGGTGATGCCGTCGTCGTCGATCGTTCGGTGTTGGGCGAGCGAGAAGACCTGATAGCCGCCGCTGTCGGTGAGCAGGGCGTGCGGCCAGCGCATGAAGCCCACCACGCCACCGTGAGACGCAATCGACTCGGCGCCCGGACGCAGCCAGAGGTGGTAGGTGTTGGCGAGGACGATCCGGGCGCCCGTCGAGGCAACCTCATCGGGGGTCAGCGCTTTGACGCTGGCCTGAGTTCCCACCGGCATGAAGGCCGGCGTTTCGATGCTGGCACGGGGTGTCTGCAGTAGTCCACTGCGAGCGTCGCCATCGACATCGTCAACTCGAAACGAAAATCCGGCGGTGGGAAGGCTCATCGCGTCGCCCCTCGAATCAACATCGCATCACCATAGCTGTAGAAGCGGTATCTCCGCTCGATGGCTTCCCGGTACGCACGCCGGGTGAGCTCCGTCCCCGCAAAGGCCATCACCAAGGCGAGAAGCGTCGATCGAGGTAGGTGGAAGTTGGTCAGCAGATGGTCCACCAGCTCGAAACGATGCGGAGGCCGAATGAAGAGACGCGTCGTTCCGAGCCCGGCAACTGGATTGCCCTTCCCGTCGACCGCCGACTCCAGCGTGCGGACGACCGTGGTGCCTACCGCAACGATCGGCCGGCCCTCGACGCGCGCCCGGCCGATCGCCGCGACCGTGGCTTCCGGCACCTCGTATGCTTCTTCATGCATTTCGTGTTGGTCGAGGCTGTTCGCCTGTACTGGGCGGAATGTGCCGGGACCCACGTGGAGAGTCACGTACGCTGTCTCGTGCCCGGCTCCCTCGAGCTCAGCCAGGCTGGCCTCGGTGAAGTGCAGACCTGCGGTGGGAGCCGCGACCGCGCCCGGGGTCTTCGCGAAAACCGTCTGATAGCGAGCGCGGTCCGAATCCGAGGCGACGCGGCGAATGTAGGGAGGCAGAGGGATTTCGCCAGCCTGCTCGATCAGCGCGTCCACGCCGGTCTCGGCGCGAAGCTCGACCTCCAGCTGCCCGTTGTCCTGTGAACGGATGACGCGGGCTTCGAGCCGTCCGTCGCAGAGCTCGAGCTCCATTCCTTCGCGCAATCCTTTGGACGATCGCCCCATGGCTAGCCAGCGGTCGGCTCCTTCGGCGCACTTCGTGAGCAAGAGGAGCTCCACCTTGCCTCCCGAGGCCTTGCTTCCGAGGAGACGGGCCGGGAAGACCTTGGTGTCGTTGAAAATGAAGAGACTTGGCGAGAGCAGACCAGGCAGATCGGCGAAAAGGCGATCTTCGACTTCATCGGCGCGCACGTCCAGCACGAGCAACCGTGACGCATCTCGCTTCGCCAGCGGCTCTTGCGCGATCAGCTCGCTGGGGAGCTCGTAGTCGAGGTCCGAGATCTGCATTCAGTTTCCGGGGGCGGTGATGAAGCGCACGCCGTAGGTCTCGTTCGGCTGCGCCACACGGCCGCCCTCTTCCCGTGGGTCAGCCGACACTTCGACACAGAGCTTGCCGGCTTCCGCATTGCGCCAGCTCTTGCTCGTCTCGCCGCGCCCCACACCGTTTTCATCGAACTTCCCGCTGCGGTCCGTGCGCCGATCGACGACGCGAAGGACGAGATCGACCTCCGACAACGCGCTGACCTGAGCGATGACGTTCTTCGCGTCGGTGTTCATGCAGAAGGTGTCCACGTCGCCTGACCAGCCGATCCAGCCGCGCCGTTGGGCGCCGAGCTCGAGAGGCTCAGCCAACTCGAGCGAATCATTGTGCTCGCGCTCGAACCCGGTGTCTTCCTCGAGCAGTCGCCACTTCACGTAGTAGGGATCGGATACATTCTCGATGGGCAGCTCGCCCTCCACCCTGTTCGCGCGCACGCGAATCAGTTGCTTTCCAGGCCCTATCGGAACGTTGGGAAGCAGCTCGCCCTCACCCAGGCCCCGAGAGTCGGCGACGATGAAGGGCTCGTCTTGGCCGGGCCCGAGGAGCTCGAGCACGACGTCCATGTTGGGAATCGCGCTGACCGCCAGTTCGGCAGCGCGTGGCTCGGTTCCTGGATGTTGAATCTCGAATAGATCGACGTCGCCCGATTCTTCGCTGAGACGCTGCCCCAAGTAGGCTTCCATTTGGGTGTTCTCCGGCAAACGCGTAGCGATCTTCGCGCTGTGGTTGGGCTCCTTTTCCGAGGGCCCCCGAGTGGCGAGCTCCCACGCGAGGACGCCGGCGCCTGCCAGGAGGAACACGCCGAGGGTCCACCAGAGCCGGCGCCTTCGCTTGGGTCGAAAGATCGAGTCGATCTGGTCGACACGGCGTGAGCCGCTCCCGAACGGCGCTTGGCCGATGCCGCTCAAGCGCCAATCTCCGGAGCCAACTGCGCTGAGGTAATCGACCAAGTCCCGGCGTAGCTCCTCTGCCGTCTGGTAGCGGAGCTCGGGGTCTTTTTCGAGACAGCGCATGATGATCTCGTCGGCCTCCGCAGGCACGGAAAGAGGAGACCGCGCCGAGGGGCGCAAGGCTCGTTCCGACAGATGTTTGGAAAGCACGCCCACGGGGTTGGGCGCTTCGAACGGAGGATGCCCAGCGACGCATTCGTACATGATCGCGCCGATCGCATAGATGTCGCTTCGGCCGTCGAGCTCCTGCCCATGAATCTGCTCCGGCGACATGTAGTACGGGGTCCCGACGATCGTACCGCTGCTGGTCACCTGCGTCTCGACGTTGCCCTCGAAGAGCTTCGCAAGCCCGAAGTCGAGGACCTTGGCGATCTCGCCATCGCGGCCTCTTGCGATGACGATATTTTCGGGCTTGAGGTCTCGATGCACGATGCCCGCCGCGTGCGCGTCCGCGACCGAACCGGCGACCTGAGCACAGAGGTAGGCCACGCGTCCAAATGGCATCGCTCCTTCATTTGCGAGGACTTTCGACAGATCTTCGCCGTCCACGTATTCCATCACGAGATAGAGCGAACCCGACTTCGTGCGACCGAAGTCGAATACGTGGACGGTGTTGGGGTGGTTGAGGCGGGACGCCGATTCGGCCTCGCGATGGAAGCGAACGACGTTCTCCGGCTCCTCTTGAAGCTCACGATGCAACAGCTTGATCGCCATGACCTTGCTAATCTGCGTGTGCTCGACCCGATAGACGGTGCCCATCGCGCCTCGCCCAATCGGCGCAACCACACGGTAGCGCTCCGCGATGATGTCGCCGGGCTTCGGGAGCGAGGAGCCAAGAGGCGCTCCGCAGGTTCCGCAGAACTTGGATTCGGGTGGACTGCTCTCGCCGCAGGCGGTGCACAGCGCCGGGCGGTCTGGCGCCGTGCTAGCCATGCAACGTCAAGTAGCGGTAACCAAGCCAGGCAGCGGCAAGCACGACGAGCACCGCGAGCCCGCGCAGTGCCCGGGCCCTTTTTCGAATCACGGGAAGCGGCTCGTTGGCGCTGTCGTAGCGAACCCGAGCTCTGACGCGATGACTCGGGGCGGCCGGCCCGGCCGGGTCGCCCTGCGTGCCGTCAGAGCGTGGGTCCGGATTTGCAACGGTCTCGCCCGGTTGCGGCGCCTCAGGGGCGGGAGCCATCGGCTCGAGCGGCCGCATGCCAATCATGGTCTTTTGCGGCGTGCGGCTCGGCGACCGCTCCTGTCTTGCCGATGAGATCGGCGTGGGAGGCGGGGAGGGAAT
>SHLP01000018.1 GCA_004283055.1 Deltaproteobacteria bacterium | reverse complement strand
AAGACAGCAACCACCCCCGATTGGCGCGAGTTCCGAGGCGAGGCTTGCGTGGTCCCGGCCCCCAAGTGCTTCCGACCACAAATGCAAGCCGAGCCGTTCGATGGAACCCCGTGACGGGTTTTTTCCGCGCCCCGATCGCCGCGCCTTTAGCGCGCCGCCCGGAAGCTGTTGATCGTTTCGCGCTCGTCGTACTGGTAGGTGAATCGGGTCGCTCGTCGAAACGGATCGCTATCGACGACGATCGGGTACTTCAAATGATCAGCCGCCCCCGCTGGAAGACGTGGGAGCCCGAGGCGGCCTAGTCCGAGCTTGAACAGCGGCTCGGGCGCGGGGATCGGTCGGCGACCGGCTGCGCGGACGATGGTCGACAGCGGCACGGGAGTAGGGCCCGAGACGTTGTAGATCCCGTGGAGCTTGTGAGCGAGGGCGGAGACGATCGCTTCGGCGGCGTCGTCTTCGTGCATGAACTGGAAGAGCGGGTCGAAGCCCATGATCAGCGGCACATTCGGGCCGTGCAGGTACGAGGCGAGGGTCCCGTGCTTGCTCGGGCCCAGCGTGTAGACGACCCGGAGCACGGACGTCGCGATCTCAGGGTAGCGCCACAGCGCCGAGGCGGCGTAGAGGTCCGCAGCGACGAGGTCGGCGAGCTCCTGGAAGGAGTGCGTCGACATCGGAGGCTCGTCTTCGGTGTGGTAGAGCGGCGAGTCAGCCGCCGCCCCGTAGAACGTGTGGCGCCCGACGAAGACCGTCTGCTTCACCCCGTAGGCGGCGCAGTGATGGATGAAAGCGCGGGTCCCATAGAGGTTCACGCGCATACGGTCCGGGCTTTGCGTCACCAGGTGGGTGACCGTGGCCATGTGGATCGCGGCGTCCGGCCGATGGGTCCGAAACACGTCTTCTGCGGGCCGCTTGCGGATGTCCGCTTGGAAGATCTCGATCTCCTCGGGCGCGTTGGGCCAAGGCCTTCGGTCGATCCCAACGACTTCGTAGCCGTGCTGAACGAGCTTCACGGCGGTCAATTTCCCGAGTGTGCCCGAGATACCGGTGACCAACACCTTCATCAAAGCACCAGGTCTTCCTCCGAGATCTTCTTTTCTCGGAGACTCCGTCCCTGCCGAATCAAATCCGCGATTCGCACTTTCACCTGATCGACCATCGCGCACACCAGCTCGTCGCTCTCGTGCCCCGTTCCTTCGAAGAACATCGGCTTCCCGTAAAGCAGCTGAAAGCGTGTGGGCTTTGGGATGAGCAAGCCCCACTTCGTGACCGGGATGTACGGGACGCCGAAGAGCCGGCCGAGGCGTTTTAGGTTCGCCACCGTGGGCAATGCGTCACCGCCCCCGACGAAGCCGAACGGGACGATCGGGCTCTTCGTTTCGAGCGCCAGCCGCATGAAACCGGTCCCAAACCCCACCAGGGAATCGGCGTCCTTTGCAAGCTTTGCCGTTCCGCGAGCCCCTTCTGGAAAGACGAGGATGAGGCGTTCGGCGTTCAGAAGGCGTTCGGCTTGGTCCGGGTTCCCCGTGAACTGCCCGGTCCGACTCATCAGCTGTGAGGCACCCGGGAACTCGTGGATGAACTTGTCGATCATCGCATGGGGCAGCCGCGGCGGTTCCGCGTCGAGGAGCATCGAACCCATGACCATCGCACCATCGATGGCTACTCCGCCGGAGTGGTTTCCGATGAGCAGGGCCCTTCCCCGCGAGGGAACGTTGTCGAGTCCGTAGACCTCGACCTTGAAATAGTATCGATAGAGCCACGCAAACGCCGAGACGAATCGGATCAGGTCGTTCTTGTCGATTCCGTAAGGGTCGATCCCGAACTTGTTGAATTGAAGGTCGAGCGCTTCTATGCGGGCGGCTACTTCGGGATCCACTGGAAGAAGGTTATCGAGCAAATTGGCCTCGGCTGGTCCCGCGATCTGTATGCGGCCGCGGAGGAGAACGCAATGTCACTCTGAGCCCGGCTTGCGAATCCCGAGCGCGCGCATCTTTTTGTAGAGATGACTGCGCTCGAGCCCGAGGTCGGCAGCGGTCTTGGTCACATGCCCCTCCCGCAACGCGAGCGCCCGACGGATCAGGTCCCGCTCAGCCGTCTCGAGCATCTCGCGGAGCGAAGTTTCGGCGCGAAAATAGCCCGCCGATGCCTCCGCCGCCTCCCCTGGAAGCAGCGCCCGGGCCTGCTCTTCGCTGACGATCTCCTCTGGGGTCAGGATCACGAGACGTTCGACGAGATTACGAAGCTCTCGAACGTTGCCAGGATACCGATAGGCTTCGAGCACCTGCATGGCTCCCGGCTTGAGCCGCTTGCCGGGCCGGTCGTGCGCTTCGCAGGCCAATCCGAGAAAGTGCTCCGCCAGAATTGGGATATCGCCGGGCCGCTCCGCCAGCGAAGGCACCCTCAAAGGCACGACGTTGAGCCGGTCGAAGAGGTCAGCCCGAAATCTGCCCGTCTCGATTTCTGCTTCGAGCGATTTGTTCGTTGCTGCAACGACTCGCACGTCGACCTTCACGATCGACCCGGAGCCGACGCGCTCGACCTCACCCTCCTGTAGGACGCGGAGCAGCTTCGCCTGCATCTGTGGCGGCATGTCACCTACCTCGTCGAGGAAGAGCGTTCCCCCATGTGCCCGCTCGAACTTGCCGCGCCTCTGTCTCGTGGCCCCGGTAAACGCGCCCGCTTCGTGACCAAAGAGCTCGCTTTCGATAAGACCTTCGGGGACGGCCGCGCAGTTGAGTTTTTCGAGCGGCCCGTCGGCTCGCGTCGAGCCGCTGTGAATCGCAGCAGCGACCAGCTCTTTCCCCGTGCCGCGCTCACCTAGAATCAATACCGGCGCGGTCGAGCGCGCGGCGAGCTCGATCTGTTTTCGAAGCCTATCCATTGCTGCGCTGCACCCGAGCAAGGATTCGCTGGGCCCAAAACGCCGTCGCAGCTCGCGGTTTTCTCGTTGAAGTCCCCTGAGCTCGAGGCTCCGTTTGAGCGACAGGACGAGGCGGTCGCTCCCGATCGGCTTCTCGATGAAGTCGTCGGCCCCGCGTCTTGTCGCTTCCATCGCGACCTCGATGGTCGCGTGTCCGCTCATCATGATCACCGGAGCCGAGATCTCCTGCTTACGCAGCTCGTCCAGCATCTCAATTCCGTCTATTCCCGGAAGCTGCACGTCGAGCAAAATCGCATCAAAGCTCTGCTTCGCCAGCTTTTCGAGTGCGATCTCTGCGCTTCCAGCGACCTCGACGTCGTAGCCTTCGAGGCCGAGCGCACGAGAAACCGACGTCAGGATGTTGCGTTCGTCGTCGACGACGAGAATCGTCGCGGCCACCATGTCGCTACGCTAGCACAGGAAGGCCAGGACTCAGCCCTTCGTCCCGTCGCCGAGCCTCTTCATGGAGATCGAGCGCATGTACGTTCCCGACGTGCGCTGATTGGCCATGAGCCAAGGCGTAAGGTCTTCGGGTGATTCGGGGCGCGAATAGAGGTAGCCCTGTGCGATGTCGCAGCCGTGCTCTTGCATGTACGCCAGCTGAGCAGGGGTTTCGACACCTTCCGCGATCACCTGGAGGCCGAGGTTTTTTCCGAGGCCTATGATCATGTTCGAGATCGGTCCGCCGCGGTCGGTCGATTCGACGCTCTGCACGAAGCTCTTGTCGATCTTCAGTGCGTTAAGCGGGAACTCGTTCAGATAGGTCAGCGAGGAATATCCGGTGCCGAAATCGTCGATCGCGATCCGGACGCCAATGTCGCGGATCTGACGGAGGAGCGCGCCTGCTTGCGCCGGGTCACTCATCAAGCAGCTCTCCGTGAGCTCGAGCTCCAAGAGCTCCGGCGCGAGCTCGGTTTTCGCGAGCGCCGACCGCACTTTGTCGATCAGCAGGGGATCCTCGAACTGCTGCGCCGAGACGTTCACGCTCATCCTCATCGGCTGAAGCTCGAGCGCCTGCCATCGTCTCATCTGTTCGCACGCCGTCTGAAGCACCCAGCCGCCGACTTCGTTGATCAGCCCGAATTCCTCCAAGGCGCCAATGAAGTGGTAGGGCGTCAGAAGGCCTCGGGTCGGGTGCATCCAGCGAATGAGCGCTTCGACGCCGATCACGCCGCCGGTTCGAAGACATATCTGCGGTTGGTAGACGAGCTGGAATTCATTCTCTTCGACCGCATGTCGAAGAGCCCATTCGAGCGCTCGTCTCGATTGGGCTTCCTCCTGCATCGCATCGGCAAAGAACTGGTAGCAGGCGCGGCCCGACGACTTCGCCTGGTACATCGCAAGGTCGGCGGCCCGTAGCAGCTCCGATAGATTGCTCCCGTTTTCCGGATACATCGCGATTCCAATGCTCGTCGAAGTGTTCACTTCGTGCCCATCGACGGCGGTGACCTCCCGTAGGCTCTCTACGATTCGTTCGATGACGGGGAGCACCTCTTTGGCTTCGCTCACGCCTTCGAGCACGACGGCAAACTCGTCCCCTCCGAGCCGTGCAACCGTATCCTGGTCGCGCACGTTTGCGCGAATTCGCTTCGCCGCTTTGATCAACAGCTTATCGCCGACCTCGTGGCCGAGCATGTCGTTGATTTCCTTGAAGCGATCCATGTCGAGGATGAGCGTCGCAACCCCGGAGCCCGAGCGCATCGCTCGTGCCAATGCGTGATTGACCCGCTCCCGCAGCAGAGTTCGGTTGGGCAGCCCTGTCAGCTGGTCGAACTGTGCCAGCCGAACGAGCTCCAGCTCCGTTCGTTTTCTTTCGATGGCATAGCGGATGACGCGGTGAAGGTTCGCGCCATCGATGTGTCCCTTGACCAGGTAGTCCTGCGCGCCTGCCTTGACGGAACGGAGCGAGACCGCCTCGTCTTCCCAGGCGCTGACGATGATCAGCGGTATGTCGGGGTACGCGGTCTGAAGGCTCGCGACCGTGTCGGTGCCCCGCGAGTCTGGCAAGTTGAGGTCCGCGAGGATCACGTCCGGCGTGAGCTCGTCGGCCGAGAGCACGGCATCGTTCAGGGTTCGGACATGAGTAATTCGGTAGTACGAAGCGGATACCCGTCGGAGCAGCCGACGGATGAGCTGGGCGTCGATTCGGTTGTCCTCCACCAGGAGAACCTCCCGCAGCTCGCGCTCTTCTTCGCTTCTATCCAGCATCCACTTTTACTCAAACCGGACGAATACCGTTCCCACTGACCTATTACAGTGCTATGGTTTTACCAAGGCGTCAAGAGTGATCCCGCGCCTTGGGGAGGAACGTGCCGGCAAACGAGGCCCAAACATCGGCGTTGGACGCATCAGGAAGAATCCGAGTCCTGATCGCTTCAGCCAACCCGGAGCGCATCATACTCGTCCGCGAGGGTCTTCACGCCTGGCCGGAGACGGCCGATTGTCGCGTGGCGGTGAACCGCGAAGATGCGATCACCCAGATCGACAGCCACGCCCCTCAGGTCGTCTGCTGGGATACCCAACTGGGCGCGGAGCTTCCCGCGACAGGCCTCGGCATTTGCACCCTGCTGCTCGGCGAGGACCTCTGCAGCGTGCCTGAAAGGGACCATTCGGATTCGATTCTGCCGGATGCCTACGTTGAAGGGCTGCAGCAGGCGATCAATCGAGAGTACGAGCTCCGCAAGTTGCTGGTTCGCCTGCGCGAGGCGCACGGGATCGAGACACAGCGCCGCTTGTTGCTAGCGCGTTCAAGCGACGGGGTCGCCGTCGTCGATGCCGCTTGCCGCGTCGTTTTTGCGAATGCCGCCGCGGGCTCCATGCTCGGGGTCGATCACGAAGACCTGATCGGCGAACCCTTCGCGCATTCGATCCCCGACGAGGCCAAGCCAAGCACCTATCGTGTTCAGCAGCCGAACGGCACCGTTTCCTTGGTCACTGCCACGGCGATCCTGTCGATCTGGGATGGGCGCGACGCGACCATCATTCAGATGCAGCCCGCTTTCCGCCCGACCGCTCCGCCGAATGCTTCATCGAGCGCGCCGCCAGCCATGATTGGGCCTCGCGTCTCCGAGGACCGTCTTCGCACGGTCGGACGCCTGGCCGCTGGCCTCGCGCACGACGTCAACAACCCGCTCACCTTCGTGCTTGCAAACCTCGAAAGCCTTCGTGAGTCGCATCAAGCCATCCGGCGATTCATTCGAAAGCTACGGGTCGACCTTGCGACGCGCGAGGCGATCACCCCGCAGTCCTTCGAGCAGATCGCAGCGGATGCGAATCTGCAAGAGCTAATCGACGACGCCGCAGACATGCTCACCGACTGCTCCAAAGGCATGCACCGAATTCAAGATATCGCGCGCAGCCTTGGGACGTTTTCCCGCGCAGACGAGGGTCAGGCCGAAATGCTGGACGTTACCCGAATCGTCGACGACGCCTGCGCGATGGTGTTCAACCAGATCCGCTATCGAGCGCGCCTGGTCAAACGCTTCGAGCCGACTCCGATGATCGGAGCGTACCCGGGACGCATCGCCCAAGCGCTCGTCAACTTGCTCACCAACGCGGCGGAGGCCATCGAGGGCGGCTCCTACGAGAAGCACCGAATCGTGGTTTCGACGAGCGTCGTCGATGAACACGTGGTCGTCGCGGTGAGTGACACGGGCACTGGCATCGGCGACGAACACCGAGATCGGATCTTCACCCCTGGTTTCACGACCAAAGCGCACTCTGGGGGGATGGGTTTGGGGCTCAGCGCCTGCCAGCGGATTGCGACCGAGCATGGCGGCAGGCTGGACGTCCACTATCTTCCCGACGGGGGAACCTGCTTCGAATTGGCTCTACCGTTCGACACGGGGCTCGCCGTCATCGAAACCCGGCGCGAAAGCCGACCGATTTCGGACATCCCGGTCCAGCGGTCCCGAGTCCTGATCGTCGACGACGACGCGATGGTGCTCTCTGCGCTCCGCCGACGTTTACAGGGCCGCTACGAGATCGTGACCGTCCTGGGCGGAGTCGAAGCCCTCGCACGCCTCTCTGAAGACTCGCTCTTCGACTCGATCATCTGCGACCTGATGATGCCGGAAGTCGACGGAAAGACTTTCTACGATGCGATTCAGAGGGATCAACCCGAGCTCGCGGACCGGATCGTATTCATGAGCGGCGGCGCGTTCACGCCTCGACTGCGCAAGTTTGCCTCCGCCGTGTCCAACCCCGTTCTTCAAAAGCCAGTGGGCCGAGCGGAGCTCGAGGCGATGATCTGCTCCCGGGGTGAGGACGCTGCGCTCGAGCAACGCTCAGTCGTTCCGAAGGCCTAGCTCTTTCATCTTGTTCTGGAGGCTCTTACGCGAAATCTTCAGGAGGCGCGCAGTGTGGGTGACGTTTCCGCCGGTTTGATTTAGCGCGCGCCCGATGAACTCACGCTCGAGCCTGAGCGTCGCTTCCCGAACCGCTTCTTTGAGTCCGGTCGTCCCGGGAGTAGCCGCCGTCCCCGAGACGAGACCCGCGCCAATCGGGCCCTCCGCTTCACGGATCTCCGGCGGGAGATGCTGCGTGCCGACCTCGCCGTCTTCGGCGAAAATCATGCAGCGCTCGACGATGTTTTCGAGCTCCCGTATGTTTCCGGGCCAAGCATAGCCGAGGAGATGCTCTTTCGACTGATCATCGAATCCCGTCACCGATCGGTCGAGCTTGTCGTTGAACTTACTCACGAAGTGCTCGAGCAAAAGCGGGATGTCGGTCGGTCGGGCACGCAGAGGCGGAAGGTGCACGTGAACGACATTGAGGCGGTAATACAAATCTTCCCGAAACCCGCCTTCTGCGATGCTCTCCTTCAGGTTTCGGTTCGTTGCGGTGATGAGCCGGCTGTCGACCGTGATCGTCTTGATTCCGCCGACGCGTTCGAATTGCTGCTCCTGCAGCGCTCGCAGCAGCTTGACCTGCATGCTGACTGGGATCTCGGCGATCTCGTCGAGAAACAAGGTGCCGCCATGAGCCAGCTCGAAGCGACCCGGCTTGCTGGTCACCGCCCCCGTGAACGCGCCTCTCTCGTAGCCGAACAGCTCGCTCTCGAGTAAGTCGGGCGGAATCGCGGCGCAGTTGACGCTGACGAACGGCTTGTTCTTGCGGGAGCTGTTCTCGTGAAGAGCTCGGGCGATCAGCTCTTTCCCGGTCCCGCTCTCGCCCGTGATCAGGACCGTGCTCGGCGTGTCTGCGACCTTCTCGATCACGTCGTAGACGTCGCGCATCGGCTCGGACTCGCCGATGATTCGGTAGCGACCGCGTTCGTTCGGGTCGCCGCTCACGTGTTTTTGAGAGAGCTCGCGCGTACGCGCGGCCTTCGCGACGACCGCCCGAAACTCTGCCCGATCGAACGGCTTGGTGACGTAGTCGAAGGCACCCAGCTTGAGAGCCTCCACCGCCGTGTCGACGGTTCCGTGCGCTGTGATCATGATGACGGGCACGTTTGGAAAGCGTTCGCCGACCGCCTTCAACACCTGCATCCCATCGAGCTTGGGCATGCGCAAATCCGTAATCAGCACGTCGATGTGGTGCTCGGCCATGGCCTTGAGCACCGCCTCGCCGTTCGAGACGCAGTGGACTTCATACCCATCGTGCTGCAGCTGCGCCTTTAGAATGCGGCGCAGGTTTTCCTCGTCGTCGGCGACGAGGACCTGTTTCGTTTCGCCCACGGCCCGAGTGTAGTGCAGCCCCGTCTGCTGTACAGAGATGTGCTTGGTTCGCGCTCAGCTCGCGGCGCTCATGCGCTGCTCGGCCGCCCGAATGACCGTCGCCCGCCTCTTTCGCGCCCGCTCGTACTCGAGAACGGCCGTGGCTTTCGGCCCGGAGAGCCTTTGGACACGGTTCACCACGTCCTTGGCCGTGAGCTGGTCGTAGTTGCGCAGCGGCGCGTCGGCGGACTTGGCGGAGGCCTTCGCCGGCCTCGCCTTGGCCGCTCTGGGCCCTTTCGGCGCTTTGTCCTGCGCGGCGGGCTTTGCAGCCAGCTCGAGCCGCTCGTCGACCCGGCTCTGGGCCTTGTCGAGAAGATCCTTGGCCGAACCGAGCACCGTCATCTCCATCGATTCCGGTCTGAGCGCCTCTCGGGTGGTCAAGGCCTGCCGCTCGACCCGGTCAAAACGCGCCTTGAGCGCGGCGAGGTAGGCATCCTTGGTTTGGAGAACCAGGCGCTGCCAATCGAGTGCTTCCTTCTCCAAAGCCTTGCGAAAGCTCTGGGTGGAGCGGCCCGTGGTGCTCACGAGCTTGCTGCCGGCGGCCTCCATGTCCTTTACGAACGTGAGACCCGCTTCCCGCGATTCGGCGAGAAAAGCCTCGCCGGCACCCCGAGTGTGCTGGAGCCAAAGCATCCCCTGCTTTTGTAGCCGGGTGCTGCTCCGGCGAAGTTGGTCGTTGCGAGTCATGTCCCTATCCTCCCTTGAATGACGCGGCGCGTTATCCTCCCACACGATAGCTACGAATGAGTGCCCGTCAAGATCGGCACGAAACCAGGAACCTTTCCATCATTTCGCCTAGACTTTAGGGCTAGTGTCGGGCGTGGCCTTACGAACGTTAGTCGTGGACGACTCGAGCTCCGTGCGGAAGCTCCTGAACGAGCTTCTTCGTGAGCGAGGTCACGAAGTGACGACGCTCGGGACGGCGGAGGAGGGCCTCGAGGAGTTCCTTCGGCAACCTTTTCAGCTGATGCTCGTCGATTGGACGCTGCCGGGCATGTCGGGGCTCGAGCTCTGCCAATCGGTGCGCAGCCGACCGGGCGGCGACCAGGTCGTGATCCTGGTGATTACGGGCCGCAATCGTGCCGAAGACTTGCACACGGTCCTCGACGCGGGCGCGTCGGACTACCTTTCGAAGCCGATCGACCCGGAGCTCCTGGGAACCCGACTTCTGATTGCCGAGAGGGCCATCGCGGAGGCCCATCGCCACGAACACGAGCGTCGAGAGATGGAGTCGCGCCTCGCCTTTGCCGATCGCATGGCGTCGATTGGCACCTTGACCGCTGGCGTCGCGCATGAGCTCAACAACCCATTGATGTACGTGCTTTCGAACCTGCGCCTAACGCGAGAGGAGCTCGACGCGCAGGCGGACGCGGAGCCGCTGGAGCTTGCCAAGCAGCAGTTGGACGAAGCCATCCACGGGGCGATTCGCATGCAGAACATCGTGCGCGACCTCAAGACCTTCTCCCGCGTCGACGACGAGGAGCGCGGCAACGTCGAGGTTCGACACGTCGTCGAATCGTCGATCAACATCTCATGGAACGAGATTCGGCACCGCGCGGCGCTCGAGCGGGATTTCGGAGAGACCCCCACGGTCGACGCCAACGAGTCCCGGCTCGGGCAAGTGTTTCTCAACCTCTTGATCAACGCAGCTCAGGCGATGCCCGACCGCAGCGTCTCCGACAATCGCATCACGGTCCGAACCCATACCGATGAAGATGGATGGGCTGTGATCGAAGTTGCCGACAACGGCACCGGCATCGAACCGGACCGCATGAGCCACGTCTTCGAGCCCTTCTTTACGACGAAGGCCGTTTCCGAGGGCACCGGCCTGGGTTTGTCGATTTGCAGGGACATCGTGCGAGACGCCGGGGGAACCATCGAGGCCCGGAGTGAAGCCGGTCGTGGAAGCACGTTTGTCGTGCGCCTGCCGCCATCGACCCGGGCCGACCTTCCGCAGCGGACGCAGGCACCACCGACTGCGACGATCGGGGCGAGCGCGACGGTCATCGTGATCGACGACGAGCCCCTGGTCGGGCGCTCGATCCGGCGTGCGCTTCGAGGGCATCGAGTGGAGGTGTTTTCGAGCGGCAAAGAGGCGATTTCGCGCCTTTGCTCGGATGAGCCGTTCGACGTCGTTTTCTGCGATTTGATGATGCCTGAGGTCAGCGGAATGGATCTGTTCCGTCAGGTTTCGGACCGCCGTCCGGATCTCGCCTCACGATTCGTGTTCATGACCGGCGGCGCGTTCACGAAAAAGGCGCGTTCCTTCCTCGAGAATACGCAGCTCAGCTGTCTGGAGAAGCCCTTCGAGCTGCGTCAGATCCGCGAGCTGGTCAGGGAGCGCGCCGAAGGCGCTTCTGAGAATCTAGTGGCGATGGGTGGACTCGAACCACCGACCTAGCGCGTATGAAACGCCCGCTCTAACCACCTGAGCTACATCGCCGGAGGGCCGCGAGTATAGGCAGGTGCGCGTCACGCGCAATGTGGGCTCGAGAGTCGCCCTCAGAGGGAGCTTGGCAGGGCCAGGCGATTGGTTTATGGCCGGGGTCGTGCATCGAACCCTCCCGCTTTTCGCTGTTCTCGGCCTTGCCTTGTCCGCGCAGCCGGCCCCTGTCTTCGCCCAGTCGAGCGGCTGGGATGAGCCAATCAAAGCGCCTGCCGAGCCTCGAAGGACGGAGCCGAATCCCGACTGGGCCGATGCGCCTCCCACCCAGAGCGAGCAGCGCTCGGCCAGCAATCCGGACTGGGTGGAGGAGACGGCAGCTCCCGTCATCGAGAACACCAAGCGCCGCGCATCCGAGTTCTACGACGTCCGATATGCGAACCGAAGTCTGACGATGCCCCGAGGCATGATGCGCGGCACCTTCGACACCGTGGTCGGACGCCGCAGCGAAGCAACGCAGGCGAGCGGTTCGTTCGGGCCGACCGGTACGATTTCGACCATGAACTTCGGTGTCTCCATCACCCTCGCAGACGATTTCGAGATCGGATTCTCGAGATATCGGATGGGATCGTACCCCGACATCAGCGTGTTTCCGAGCTTTGGTTTTGGAGGCGAAGGGCTGATCACGTTCAGCATGTCGCCCGACGCGAAGTTCGGCGACATTCCGTTCTATGCCCGGTTCGAGGTGCTCGATCGCGAACATGCGAAGATGGGCTTCGATGCGGTGTTTCGCATCCCATCGCGAACGGAGTTCGGATTCCTCGGCGGAGTTCCAATGCGTTTCGTTGCTCGCGAGCAGTTTGCGTTCGACACCGGTCTTCAATTCGCCGTGGACAACAATCGGAGCGGGCCGTCGGTGTGGACCCTCAACGTTCCATTCACGTTCGTCGCCAACGCGACCGATCAGGTCTTCGTGAAGCTCGACAGCGGAATGACCTTCTTCGACCTAAGCCAAACGATTCGCACCGTCACGTCCGGCCTGATTCAAGGTCCGTTCTACTTTTTCCCGCTTGGCGCAACGGTTGGGGGGACGCTCGAAGCCGGCACGACCATGATGGACATCTTCGCGAGCTTTCGTTTTCCGACGCTCTACGGCTTCACCACGCGCGGCTCCGCGCTCAATCAGGAGACCTGGCAAGTCACAATCGGGATCAACCTCTACTCGCCGGTCCTGTTCAAAGGGAGCGCGCTCTGATGATCTACCAGCTCGGCGAGCGACGCGCGAAGATCGAAGGTGAAGTCTACGTGGCGCCGTCGGCCGACGTGATCGGCTCCGTCGTATTGAAAGACAAGTGCAGCGTCTGGTTCAATGCGGTGCTTCGCGGCGACTCCGACGAGCTGATCGTCGGCGAGGAAACCAATGTCCAGGACTCGGCGGTCCTACATACCGACCCGGGCATCCGCCTAGTTCTCGGCCGCGGCGTCACCGTAGGACACCACGCTACGGTGCACGGCTGCGAGGTCGGCGACTTCAGCCTGATCGGCATTCACGCCGTCGTCCTCAACCGAGCGAAAATCGGCAAGTACTGCACCATTGGGGCCAACGCGCTGGTGACCGAGGGGCAGGAGATCCCGGACTATTCACTGGTTCTCGGCTCTCCCGGGAAGGTGGTTCGAACGCTCGATCCGGGCAAACGCGCAGGTCTAGAGAAGAGCGCGGCGGGCTACGTGCGTCGCGCACGGCTCTACCTCGACGCGCTCAGCGCTGACGAACGCTTCTCCTGATCAGAAGCGATCGAGGAGCGTGCGTTCGCCAACCTCGTCGCAGAGCGACTCGAGAGCCGGACGATCGGGCCCGGTCCAACGAAGCTCATCCAAGGACTCGGCGATAGGAACGTCGATACGCAAGGTTGCCAGCGTTCGATAGAGCACTGCGTCTGACCGATGCTCGCCGAGGTTCCGTGCGAGGGTCGCCGCTCCGCGGACCTCGACGCCCCAGGCCGCGTGATCGTCGGGGATGTCTTCGAGGTGGATGAGCTTGCCGAGAACCGCCGCGGCGCTCTTCGCGCCCCAGCGCGCAATGCCAGGGATCCCATCCGCGGCGTCGCCGACCAACGCCAGATAGTCGGGAATCGATTCGGGCGAGACCCCGAACTTCTCGCGCACGCCGGCAGCATCCAAGACGATCTTTCGGCGCCGATCGAGCGTCACGACTCGGTCGGAGCGCACGCACTGACAAAGATCTTTGTCTGGCGAGCAAATCACTACCTGGTCGACTTCGTCCGCCCGGCCGAACTTGGCAGCGGCGGACGCGAGCGCGTCGTCCGCTTCGAAATCCACCATGGGCCAGGTCACGATCCCGAGCGCCCGGCTCGCGCGCTCGACGAGGGGGAACTGCGCGAAGAGCGCGGGGTCTAGTCCCTCTCCCGTCTTGTAGCCGTCGAAGAGCTGATTTCGGAACGATTCGACGGTCTGGTCGAACGCGCAGCCCAGGTGCGTGACCTCCGTATCGCGCAGCATCGACGCAATGGACCGCAGAAAACCACGAGTCGCGCCGACCTCTTGACCCGTTGGCGACTTCGCCTCGGGGGCGCCGAACCAGGATCGAAAGAGCTCGTAGGTTCCGTCGATCAGGTGCACTCTCATCCTCCGGTCTTATCGCAGTTCGGCGCCCCAGCACCATGCAGCCAGAAGAAGGACTCGCATTTCGGGGACTTGTGGAACGATCTTAGAGCTGAGGCAGAAGCCGACTCCGGGCGAAGCGAAGCGGGTTGATGTCTTCAGGTGTCGTGAATACACTTACCTCTTGCCCCCAAGTATTGCGGTTTATTTTTGGTGCACCCCAACATCTAGTAGTCTGTCATGAGTTGCCATACATGGGGTGTCATCTAATGCAAACAACGCAGAACCCTTTTATGACGCGGTGCGAAATCGCTGAATTAACCCCTGTTTGGGGCTCCCAACTATCGAATATTACGCGGGAAAAGAAGAAAGCACATGGAGCCGATCGTTTCTGCTTGACTGAGGCGGTTCCCCGGAGCTACTTCGCAGGCTCGCCCCAAGCGGTTGTGGTGGCTAAGAGGCTGCCAGCGCAACCCATTGTGGAGCGATTGTGGAGAGTGGGTGGATCGCCTGGGGACTCGAGGTGATTTCATCCTGGATGGTGAGTTGCGTCTGGTTGGAGGTATGCTGTGGCATTGGATACGAGGGGAATGACTAGCAATTTGGAGATCGAAGGCGCTCGGAGAGCCGAGGTTTCGCAGAACGCGGGCGGTCTATCGATGGACCGCAAGCTGACTGAGGCCGGCACCGACCCGCTCGAAGCGGTGGAGTATGTCCTCCGAGACAGCCAGATCACCAACTCAGACGGCTCGGTCGTGTTCGAGCTGAAGGGGGCGCAGGTACCTGAGGGCTGGAGTCAGCTCGCTACCGACATCGCCGTCTCCAAGTATTTTCGAAAAGCCGGCATCAACGGCGACAAGAACCTCGGCGAGAGGAGCGTCCGCCAGCTCGTCTACCGCGTGGCGCACAGCCTCCGCGAGGCCGGCGAGAGGTTCGGCGGCTACTTCGCCGACCAGGAGGCAGCCGACACGTTCGAGGCCGAGCTTTCTCACTTGCTGATCCATCAAAAAGCCGCTTTCAACTCTCCGGTCTGGTTCAACTGCGGCCTTTACCAGCGCTACGGCATCGAGGGCTCGGGCGGGAACTACGCCTGGGACCCCGAGCGGGACGTCATCTACGAGACCGCCACGGCGTACGAGAATCCACAGTGCTCGGCCTGCTTCATCCAAGCCGTCAACGACGATCTGATGGCGATCTACGAGCTCATCAAGAATGAGGCGCGTCTCTTCAAGTACGGCTCGGGCACCGGCACCAACTTTTCGAGGGTCCGGGGCAAGCAAGAGAAGCTTTCCGGCGGTGGTACCTCGAGTGGCCTAATGAGCTTCCTCGAAGTTCTCGACCGAGCCGCCGGTGCGACGAAGTCCGGAGGGACCACACGCCGTGCCGCGAAGATGGTCTGTCTCGACATGGACCACCCGGAGATCGTCGACTTCATCGAATGGAAGGTCCGGGAAGAGAAGAAGGCGCGCGCACTGATCGCGGCCGGGTACGATTCGGACTTCAACGGCGACGCCTATCATACGGTCTCCGGTCAGAATTCGAACAATTCCATTCGCGTCACCGACGAGTTCATGAAGGCCGTCGAGACGGACGGTGAGTGGAAGACGACTCTGCGCACGAGCGGTGAAGTGTGCGACACCTACCGCGCGCGCGACATCTGGCGAAAGCTCGCTCACGCCGCTTGGGCCTGCGCTGACCCCGGCGTCCAGTACGACACCACGATCAACGACTGGCACACCTGCCCGAACACCGACCGCATCAACGCTTCAAACCCGTGCTCGGAGTACATGTTCCTCGACAACTCGGCCTGCAATCTCGCGTCGATCAACCTCTCCAAGTTCATCGACGAACAGGGACGCTTCGATATCGAGGGCTACCGTCAGGCGATCCGCGTCCTGATCACCGCGATGGACGTCGCGGTCGATTTCGCGAGCTACCCGACTCAGGAGATCGCCAAAAACAGCCACAATTTCAGGCCCCTCGGCTTGGGCTACGCCAACCTCGGCACCTTGCTGATGCAGCTGGGGATCCCCTACGACAGCGACGAGGGCCGGACGATCTGCGCGGCGCTCACCTCGATCCTCTGCGGACATGCCTACGCGACGTCCGCGGAGATCGCCGCGAGCAAGGGTCCGTTCGGTGGCTTCCAACGCAACCGTCAGCCGATGCTGCGCGTCATGGGCAAGCACCGCGAAGCGGCGTACCGCATCAACGAGGCCGGAGGCCCCGGGATGACCGACGAGGAGCAGACCGCTTGCCCCCCCGAGCTCATCCAGGCCGCGCAAGAGGATTGGGATTTGGCCTGCAAGCTCGGCGAGCTTTACGGTTACCGCAATTCACAGACCACCGTGCTCGCGCCAACCGGTACGATCGGGCTTTTGATGGACTGCGACACGACGGGCATCGAGCCGGACTTCGCGCTCGTGAAGTTCAAAAAGCTCGCTGGCGGCGGTTACTTCAAGATCGTCAACCAGAGCGTTCCAAATGCCCTCAGGCGGCTCGGCTACACCGACGCACAGCTCACGGACATCGTTTCGTACGTGACCGGCACCAACACCTTCACCGGTGCACCGCACTGCGGCCGCAAGGCCTTGCTCGAAAACGGGCTCACCGAGCGCGAGATCGAAAAGGCCGAGGCCGCGCTTCGCGGCGTATTCGACGTCGGTTCCGCGCTTGCGCCCTGGGTCATCGGGACTGAAGCCTACGAGCGTCTCGAAATTGACGCGGCCACCTACAACAAGCCGGGCTTCCACCTGCTCCGCTTCTGGGGTCACAGCGACAAAGAGATCGGCGAGATCAACGACGTCGTCATCGGAAGGATGACGGTGGAGGGCGCCCCGCATCTTCGAGCAGAGCACCTTCCGGTGTTCGACTGCGCAAACCGCTGCGGCAAGATCGGCGAGCGTTTCATCGAGCCGATGGCGCACGTCCACATGATGGCGGCAGCGCAGCCGTTCCTCTCGGGTGCGATCTCCAAGACGGTGAATCTCCCGAAGGAAGCGACCATCGAAGACGTCGAAGAGATCTACGAAGAGGGTTGGAAGCTGGGTCTCAAGGCGGTCGCGCTCTATCGGGACGGCTCGAAGTCGTCTCAGCCGCTCAACACCAAGGACGATTCCAAGAGCGAAGCGCAGGAAGAAGCAAGCCCCGCCGAGGCGAAGGCAGCTGTGCCCGCACAGGCCATCGAGGCTCCGGTTCAGGAGTGGCTCACGCCTCCGAAGACACGGCGCCACCGCCTCCCGAAGAAGCGAAGCGGCTTTACGCAGGAAGCACGCGTCGGAGGACACAAAGTGTTCCTCCGCACGGGTGAATACGTGGACGGCTCGCTCGGCGAGATCTTCGTCGACATGCACAAAGAGGGCGCAGCGTTCCGCTCATTGATGAACTGCTTCGCAATCAGCGTCTCGATGGGGCTCCAGCACGGTGTGCCGCTCGACGCCTACGTCCGGCAGTTCACGTTCACTCGCTTCGAGCCGCAGGGCATCGTCGAAGGTCATCCGAACATCAAGTTCTCGACCTCGATCATCGACTATGTCTTCCGCGTCCTTGGCGTGGAGTACCTGCAGCAATACGACTTTGCGCAGGTTCCGCCGAAAGAGGAGCAGGAAGAGCTCCAAAACCCGACCGACGTTGCAGCGGTCCAACGCCTGGAAGGTTCGCAGCCAAGCGATCCTGCCCCGGCGATCGAGCCGGCGGAGCAGGTCACCTTCGGCTTCGACGACGGCGGCCATCAGACCAATGCCCTCGACCAGCAACTGGGCGAAATGATGGGCGACGCGCCGATGTGCGATAAGTGCGGACACATCACGGTGCGCAACGGGGCGTGCTACCGCTGCCTAAACTGCGGCAACTCCATGGGCTGCAGCTGACGGGGCGATCCGCCGCCATCTGTCGGCTTACGTCCTCGAACCTTCGCTGCGAAATACGTACGTATTCCTCGCTACGGCTCTCCGGGCGCGCTCGACAGCTGACGGCGCCCCACCCCGTCAGCTAGCGGGGACACGCTCGGCCCTTAAGAAGCGATAGGGACACGCTCGGGGCTTAGAACATTCCTGTTTTCGGATAGTTGAGGGGTGCACCGCGAAAACCGATTCCGTCGCTGCGTTTTGCAGATGCTTGCCATGGGCCCTACAACCCTGCTTCGATGCTTCTCCGCTTCTCTAAGTACGAAGGCCTTGGGAATGACTTCCTCCTCTTTGAGACGGAAGCACTCGGGGGAGCGCGGCTCGCGGTGGAGCAGGCGATCGCGCTTTGCGATCGGCATCGCGGGATCGGCGCCGACGGGCTGCTCCTGCTCGACCTGAACGGCCCATCGATGGAGGTGGTCAACTCTGATGGCTCGGTCCCCGAGATGTGTGGCAATGGCCTTCGCTGTGCCGCCCTGCACCTTGCCCGTCGGATAGGTGAGGCGACACTGGAGGTCACGGTTGCTACCGCTGCCGGGCCGCATCCCTGTGTCGTCGTGAACCGGCCCGGTGCGGAATCGGTGGCCGTACAGATGGCACCCCCGTCCATGGTGCCATCGGACCTCCCCTTGAGCTCCCCGACCCCCTGGCTCGATCATCCGCTCGACGTAGACGGGCGTACGCTGCATTTCAGCGCTGTGTCGATGGGCAACCCGCACGCGGTCACATTCGACGAGGTCGGTGAGGCGCGCGCTGCCCTCGGTCCGGCGGTTCAAAGCGACCCGCACTTTCCCGAAGGCGTCAACGTCGGCTTCGTCTCGGAGCGCGACGGGAGCAGCATGCGTTTGGACGTTCTCGAACGTGGCGCCGGCTGGACCCAGGCCTGCGGAACCGGCGCCTGCGCGGCGGCGGTTGCCGCGGTCGAAACCGGCCGCGCCGAGCGAGACGAGCAGCTCAGCATTCACCTCCCGGGCGGGACGCTCCTCATCACCGTGGAGGCGCCTGGCGACAGCGTCCTGATGCAAGGCCCCGCGCGTTTTGTTTTCTCCGGCGAAATCGAGATCTAGCTCGTCGATTGCAATATCGGTGGCTTCCATTAGGTTTGCGCGATGCCCTCTTCTTTTTTTCGAGCGTTCGTTGTGCTCACGCTCGCTTTTGCGTCCTACAGCTGCAGCGAAGACAGCGCTCCGCCGGCAATCGACGAGTTCGGCCGATGCGCAGATTTCAACCCGCTCCGTCAGGTCTTCTGGGGCGACACGCACGTCCACACCGAGCTTTCATTCGACGCCAACATGCAGGGCACACGGACGACGCAAGACGACGCATACGCGTTCGCGCGCGGCGAGCCCATCGCCCTTCAGCCGTACGATGAGGACGGAACCCCAACCCGGATGGCCGCGATCGATCGCCCTCTGGACTTCGTCATGCTCAGTGACCACGCCGAGTTCCTCGGTACCTTGAAGGTCTGCAACGATCCAGGCTCGCCGGGGTACGAGGAGCAGCAGTGTGTCGACTACCGCGCTGCCCAGCAGTTCGACGCGATGCCCGAGTTCGTCAGAGACGTCTTCGTCCGCATCAATGGGCTGCTCAATCTGCCATCCGAGGATGCTGCCTATCCCGCTCTCTGCGGGCCCGGCAGTGCGTTTTGCCTGGACGCCGGCACCGATGTTTGGCGCGGGATCGTCAACGCAGCTCAGGCAGCGTACGATCGTAGCAACAGCTGTACGTTCACTGCGTTTCCGGGATACGAGTGGAGCGGTAATTCAGACGGCCGCAATCTTCACCGAAACGTCATGTTCAAAGACGAAAACGTGACCGATCTTCCGTACGGATATTTCGACGCGCCCTATCCGGAGGAGCTCTGGGCGCGCCTCGTCGGAGAGTGCATCGATGCCGACAGCGGCTGCGACGTGCTGACCATCCCCCACAACAGCAATCTCTCCGACGGCGTCTACTTCAACGATAGGATGGCCGACGGCGGGCTCCTTACGCCTGAGTACGTCGAGCTCCGGAACGCGATGGAGCCGGTGATCGAAATCTACCAGCACAAGGGAGCTTCGGAGTGCCTTCCGGGCGCCGCGACGGCGGACGAGCTCTGCGGATTCGAGATCCTTCCGTTTTCGAACCTGGCCACGACCAATCTCGAGCGAATCACCCCGCCCGATCCGAAGGGGTTCCTCCGCTATGCGTACGGAGAAGGCATGCGGTTCGAGAGCAGCCTCGGGACGAACCCCTTCCAGTACGGCATCACGGCTGCGACCGATACACACATCTCGGCCCCTGGCTTCGTGGCCGAGAACGATTTCAAAGGCCACGGTGGCGCAGGTCAACCGAACCGCTTTCTGCCGCCGCCTCCCGGCTTCCCCGACGTGGAGTATCTCAGCCCCGGCGGCCTTACCGCGGTCTGGGCCGAAGAGAACGCGCGCGACGCCATCTTCTCAGCCCTGCGCCGGAAGGAAACCTTTGGCACGAGCGGTCCTCGGATGACCGTGCGCATGTTTGGCGGCTGGGATTATCCGAGCGACCTTTGCGACTCCGCCGAGCTCGTCGCACAGGCAGACGCCGCGGGGGTTCCGATGGGCGGCACGCTCGACCCGCAGCCTGCCTCGTCGGCACCGGTATTCGTGGTTTCGGCGATGCAGGATTCGACGAGCGCACCTCTTCAGCGAGCTCAAATCGTCAAGGGCTGGCTCGACGGCGACGACTACCAGGTGCGGGTCTTCGAGATCGCGGGCGACCCAAACAACGGAGCGAGCGTCAACCTCGACACCTGCGCGCGTGAGGGCGAGGGCTTTGGCGACCTTTGCGGCGTCTGGCAGGACCCCGACTTCGACCCCGCACAGCGGGCTTACTACTACGCCCGAGTGCTCGAGAACCCCAGCTGCCGCTGGACGACCTGGCAGTGCTCCGCGGCACAATACGAATGCAACGACTGGGACTACGCCGCCTGCGTTGCGCGCAAAGATGAGCTCCCCCCGAGCGACTTCAGCTGCGACTGCTGCGACCCGGCAACGGGGCTCCGCCCAGCCTTCTGTGCAGAAGTCGATTGCAGCGATCCTGGCCTGCTGGCCGAAGCCGAAGAGCGCTGCTGCCACCAGGTGGAGCCGACGATTCAAGAGCGCGCCTGGACCTCGCCGATCTGGTATCAACCCCCCAGTTGATGCTTCGCCCGCTCGTCCACTTTTTCCTGATTGGCGGCCTGCTGTTCAGTGCCAAGGCCGTGTACGAGCGCAACGCGGTCCAAGGCCCCGCCATCACGGTTCGTGTTCCGGTCGGTGCCTCGACCGCGGAGGTCGAGAACAAGGTCCGCGAGGCCATTTTGCTCAACGAGGCGCGCCGCTACGGCTGGGACCGAACCGACCCGATCGTGTACACGCACCTGATTCGCAACATGCGTTTCATCGAACCGGATTCAGAGGACGATGATCTGACGCTCTTCCAGCGGGCCATCGAGATGAACATGCACGCGCACGATCCGGTCGTGCGAGCGAGATTGCTCTACCGGGCGCGCGAGGCCCTCGCGTTCGTGCCCGAGGAGCGAATGCCGACCCGCACAGAGCTGGAAGAGCACCTCCGAACACACAGTGACCGCTTCGAGCGCGAGCAGCGCGTTCGGTTTCGACACGTCTTCCTCAGTCGTTCCAAACGTAGCGAAACGCTTGCGGCGGATGCACGCGAGATGCGGGATCGGTTGGCCGAGCTCGACGACTCGGCGCCTTCTGGGCTTGGCGACCCGCTGCCCAATCTCCGCCCGGAGCAATCCGCGACCCCATCCGAGCTCGAAGACGACTACGGCGCGGAGCTAGCCGGCCTGGTTCAGGAGGGCTTGATCGGCGCCTGGAGAGGGCCCGTTTCCTCGGTGTACGGCCTTCATTTCATCCAGGTGATCGACCAGGAGCCAGCCTACGTACCTCCGCTCGATGTCATCGGGGCCGAAGTGCGCGCCGATCGGCTCCGCGAACTTCGCAAGGCGCTCGCGCAAGAGCGGATGGCCGCCCTTCGCGACGCGTATCGCGTCACCATCGAGAGGGCGCCATGACGCGCATCGCTCTGCTCGGACTCTGGGCCGCGCTCACCCTCGGAGCGCCGATGCATGCCGGCGCGCATCCCCTCGCCCCTTCGGTCCTTTCCTTCGAGCATCGCGCGGACGGAACCGTCACGATGGGCTGGCGAGCGCCGGTCAAGCGGCCCACCGGTCAATCGCTCCGGCCGCGAATCCCGGAAGCCTGTGAGCAGCTCGGCCCTGCCGTGGTCGAGAAGAACGAAGACGAGACAGCGATCATCGAGACCACCGAGCTCCGCTGCGACCCGCCCGACATGTTGGGTGCTGTCGTCCGCGTGGACGGCTTCGAGGACTCGAGCGTGACCGTCGTCGTGCGCATCGCTCGCCCTGGCGCGGACGTACATCATGCGATCCTCGACCGCGGGACGCGGGAGCTCACCGTCGTCGCGCAGGTCGACGAGTCGCACTCGTTTTTCGAGTACCTGATGCTCGGCGTCGGTCACCTGCTTTCCGGCTGGGACCACCTGACCTTCGTCCTCGGGCTTCTCGTGCTCTTCGGCTGGCATCGCCGGCTCGTCGCGGCGGTCACGGCGTTTACGGTCGGTCATAGCCTCACGCTCGCGCTTTCCGTGCTGGGGATCGTCTCGCTCCCCACAGCGCTCGTCGAGGCTTCGATCGCGCTAACCATCGTCGTTCTCGCCCTCGAGATCCAATCGGGAACGCACGGGCCTGTTTGGAAGCATCCCTGGACGCTTCCGGGCGCGCTCGGCCTCCTTCACGGCCTCGGATTCGCGTCCGTCCTGTTCGACGCGGGGTTGCCAGCCGAAGAGATTCCACTTGCGCTTCTTGGCTTCAACCTCGGCCTCGAGCTCGCACAGCTCGCAGTGATCAGCGTTGCATGGCTCAGCTTCAAAGCCTTCCGATCGGCGCTTCCTTCGACATGGCAAAGCAATCGAACCATCCCGGCCTACCTCATCGGCTCCCTCGCGGCGTTCTGGTTCATCGAACGAATGCTCGCAGCGTTCGGAATCGTCGCTTAGGAGCTTTGCTGCTTGACGGCAGCTAGGTAGGCGCGCAGATCGGCGGCCGCCTTGGCCTTGTCGAAAGGCACGCGCGGCGATTCCGGTAGCTCGGCCAGCTCGTTTTCTAGGTGCTCGAGGAACAGCCTGCATTCCTCGGTCGCGAAGCCGAGCGTCGCTTCATCGACGGCGCGGCGGTCGCTCAGGGCGCTCACCGCCCGCGTCAGCTGCCCGCGGCGCGAGTACATCGTACCGCGGCTCAAGCGAAGCCCAAACAGTCGGAAGTGCCGGAGAAACTCGGAGACGAAATCCAGGCTCCCCTCATCGTGTTGGCCGAGGCCCGCTGCGGAAACAGCGAGGGCCTTCGCGAGGAATGCCTGAAGAATGAGGCGAAACGCCCAAATCTCTTGATGCAGATTGCGTTGGACACGCTCGCTCTTCCGGTCGGCGCGCTCTGCCTGCGCCGGCCGGCCGAGGGCGTGCAGCCTCTTCGCGGCGTCCCGCACGGTGTTTCGAAGCTCGACCATATCTCTGTGCATCCGCTCCACCGCGGGGGCGTCGTCGCCCCGCAGGCGCGGCTCGGGCAGAGGATCGTTCAGCAAAGACCTCGATTTGGCGTGAATGCTCGTTGCGATGGCCTCCACGGACAGCAGCCTCGTTTCGAGCTCGTCGGCAAACGTCTCTACGCCCTGCACCAAGAGAAAACGGCTCAGCACGCGAAGCTCCCGCCGGACCGCGGCGGCGACGAGGTGCGACCTGAATATCCCATCTGGCCCACACAGCTGACCGTCGGCAATGCCTAGAAATCGATGGTCGCGCAGCAGTGCGAGGAAAGTGATCATCGATGCGGTCCTTGCCGCCTCACTTTCCCACGATTCTAGCTGAGGTACGAAGCCTTCGGGTTGCACGAGCTCTGATGCATTCGAGAACTCGAGCGGCTCTGGCGGTAGAAAGAACAGATTGCGCTCGAGCTCGGCCAAGAACAGGTCGCAGGCTTCTTGGAACATGCCTGCATCGACTCGCGGAAGCTCCAACAGACGGTCGGCGACCCGGAGCGCATCCCGTATCGATCGCTCGAGCGCGCGGAGCGACGACTCTGGCTCTCCGACTGGCACGCCGACGAGCGCAGACTGGGGCGCCCCGTTGCTTCGCAGTTGTGCAATGAGCCTAAGGCCCCAGCCGTAGCCCGTCCTCACCGCGTGAAGGTGTGGATGGAAGTCGATCCCGGGTCCGGGGCGCGCTTGATTCTCCCAGTCCCGAAACGCGACTAGCCCGGACAGCAGCGCCTGCAGCGGCATCAAGGCGTCCGACCTCTGCTCGGCGCTCAGCGAAGTGCGCCAGCGTCCCCAAAGCTCCGCATCGGCCGGCGACCAGCGTTCCGCCGACGACAGAAGGCCCTCGCTGGCCGCGTTTAGCTTGGAATTCATGTCGGAAGAGGGACTCAGAACAGGTCGGCCTGCGATTTGGCCGGTTGCTCTTTGCCGAGGTGCTCGAAGGCGTGACGGGTCGCTACGCGTCCTCTCGCCGTGCGCGCCAGCAAGCCCTTCTGGAGCAGATAGGGCTCATAGACGTCTTCGAGCGTATCGCGCGGCTCGCTTAGCGCAGCCGCCAATGTTTCGATCCCGACCGGGCCGCCGTCGTAGTGATCGATGATCACGGTCAAATAGCGCCGGTCCATTTGGTCGAGACCTGCAGCGTCGACGTCGAGTCGTTCCAGGGCTTCGCGGGCAGACGCTGCATCGACCTCTCCATCGGATAGCACTTCAGCGAAGTCCCGAGAGCGGCGCAAGAGGCGATTGGCGATTCGAGGTGTCCCGCGCGAACGCCGCGCCAGCTCCTGCGCAGCCTCCGGACTAACCACGAGTGTGAGCAAACGCGCGCTTCGCTCGATGATCGAGCGCAGTGCGTCGTCCGGATAGTAGTCGAGGCGCGCAACGTACCCAAAGCGCGAGCGCATCGGGTTCGTCAAGAGACCTGTCCGCGTCGTTGCACCAACCAGCGTGAACGGACTCAAAGGAAGCTGCAGCGTTTGCGCGTACGGCCCGTCGCCGTTGACGATGTCGATGCGAAAGTCCTCTACGGCGGTGTAGAGGTTTTCTTCGACGGTGGCGTTCAGACGGTGGATTTCGTCGATGAAGAGCACGTCGTTTGGCTCGAGCTTGGTCAGCAGAGCAGCGAGCTGCCCCTTGTGCTCGATCGCAGGGCCGGACGCCGAGTGCAGCGTTACTCCACGTTCTGCGGCCAAAATCAGGGCCAGGGTGGTCTTGCCAAGCCCCGGTGGACCGCAGAACAGTGTGTGATCGACCGGCTCGCCGCGTCGGCGCGCGGCCTCCACGAACACGCGGAGGTTGTCTTTGATGCGCTCCTGGCCGACGAAGTCGTCGAACTGCGAAGGACGAAGGCTCCGGTCGAACACCCGGTCTTCGGTCTGCTCCTCGATCCCGAGGTTCTGGTTCGCTCTGGCTTCCATTTCGCTCATGACAACGCTGACAGCGCCGCGCGCAGCAGTCCTTCCACGTTTTGCTCGCTCGAGGTGCCCATCGCGCTTCCAACCGCGGCTTCTGCCTCGTTTCGTTTGTATCCCATTTGCACCAAGGCACCAACGACCGTGTCGCCCGCGGAGTCAGCCGGGCCCGGAACCGCACGGAGCCGAACGCCCGTCTTGCCGCTTTCGGCGAAGTCGAGCTTCCCCTTCAGGTCGAGGAGGATTCGCTCGACGGTCCTCTTTCCGACACCGCTGATGCCTTTGAAAGCTGCTTTGTCTTGTCGCTCGACCGCTTCTCGGAGCTCGTTCGCGTTCATGACACCGACGATCGCGAGGGCTAGCTTTGGGCCGATGCTGCTGACCTTGAGGAGCGAACGAAACGCGGCACGATCTTCGGTCGTCGCGAAGCCGAAGAGGGTCATCGCGTCCTCGCGAACATGGGTGTGAATTTGAAGGCAGACCGTCTCCGTCGGCTCCGAACCAAGCCGGCCGACCGTCCCGCTCGGTAAAAACACCTCGTAGCCGACGCCATGGACGTTGACGATGACCGACCCATCCGGCTCTCGGTGCTCGATCGTTCCGCTGAGTCTGCCAATCACGCGGTGAGAGTAGCAGCTTACTGAACAGGTGTGTGCATTTCTGGCAGCTCAGACCGTGCTGCTACGGGCCGGCCCAATCCCTCAGCGGAGGACGCCCTTGGAACGGCTCGCCTGAACGTGCGTGATGGCCACCGCCAGGGCGTCGGCGGCGTCTTCTTCGGGTGGCGTCTTGAGTCCGAGCAGTGCCGCGACCAGGCGCCCCACCTGCGTCTTGTCGGCGGCACCGCGTCCTACGACGGTTCGCTTCACGACCGCAGGGGGGTACTCGTGAACTTCGAGCCGCGATTGGGCGGCGACCAGCAAAGCTACGCCGCGCGCGTGGCCTAACTTTAACGCTGCGTTTGGATACTTCGCGAAGAAGATTTCTTCGACGGCAACGGCTTCGGGCCCGTTCTCGTCGACGACCTGCGTGAGCCCTCGGTGGATCAGGTTCAGACGCTCCGCGAGCGGTAGCTTCTCTGAGACCCTGATCGTTCCGGCGCCGATCGGAATCAGCTTCGTTCCTTCGAGCTGCACGACCCCCCAGCCAGTCCGCCGGCTTCCGGGGTCGATGCCGAGAACGCGCATCTTTCGCTCAAGCCATTTCGGCGAGCGCTTGCTCGCTGAGCTCGAAGTCGGAGTACACGTCTTGCACGTCGTCGTGGTCGTCGAGCGCCTCGAAGAGCTGCATCAGCTTCTCAGCGTCGCGCCCGTCGACGATCTTAGGATTGTTTGGGATGTACTCGAGCGACGCCTCTCGAACCGTAATACCCGCGCTCGAAATCGCGTCACGCACCACGTCCAGATCATTGCGCTGGGTGCTGACGACCCATTCGTCTCCGTCGAGCTCCATGTTCTCGGCACCGCCGCCCACGGCGGCCTCGAAGAGCTGCTCCTCGCTCGCAGCGTCCTGGTCGACGCGGATGATGCCCCGCTGCTCAAACGCCCAAAGAGCCGAACCGCTGCTGCTGATCTGTCCGTGGTTCCTGTCGAAGAGCTTCCGCACCTCGGCGATCGTCCGGTTGCGATTGTCGGTGACCACTTCGCAGATGAACAGCGCACCGTCGGGGCCGACTCCCTCGTAAACGAGCTCTTCGTACTGAACGCCCTCGAGCTCGCCGGTGCCCTTCTTGATCGCCCGGGTCACATTGTCGGCGGGCATGTTCACGCCGCGCGCGAGGTCGATCGCCCGCCGCAGCCGCGCATTGCCATCCGGGTCACCCCCTCCCGCGCGCGCGGCGATGGTGATCTCTTTGATGACTTTGGTGAACAATTTCCCGCGCTTGGCGTCCTGCGCACCCTTGCGCCGCTTGATCGTCGACCATTTGCTGTGGCCACTCATACCGTCTCCTTATTCAACGGAATTGCTTGGTTTTCAAGCAGATCTCGACGGTGAATAAGCCCCTGGCCTCTGCGTCGAACCTCCCATGAAACGCATTGGGATTCTGATCATCACACTACTCGGAGTCGCCGGCTGTGACAGGGACTCCCGCTATTTCTGCGTCTCCGACGGGCCCTTGAGCGAGCGCGGCTGCTTTCTGTGCCGGGGGGACGAGTGCGACCCGCAGCCTGCACCGCAGCGCGACTTCTGCGAATCGGACACCGACTGCGCAGTAGGCGAGCTTTGTACCACGCTCGGCTGCGCCAGCGAGTGCCAAGAGGAATACGACTGTCCGGTGGGTACGACCTGCGCAGACAACGGCCTGTGCCTCAACCCCCTCGAAGAGGAACCGGACCCCCCCCCGTTCAGCTGTCAATTCAATTTCGAGTGCGGAGACGAGCGTATTTGCATCGATGGCGACTGTCTGATTACCTGCCTCGACAGTCCGTGTCCTGAAACCCAGCAGTGCGTTGCGGGTGCTTGCCGACCTTGCACCGACGAGAGCTGTCTCACGAACTGCACCGATGACACGAACTGCGCGGAGCACGAGTACTGCAGCTCCTTCCAATGCATTCCGGACACCCGGCCGGAGCAGTTCTGTCCCGAGAACGAGTGTCAGCCCGGTAGGGTTTGCGTTCGCGGCCAATGCCGCACGCCGTGCGAGACCGATGAAGAGTGTGCGCGCATCGACACCACGATTCGGTTCTGTGCACCGGTCGAAGAGCAGAACCTCTGCGTACGAAGCAGCGAGGTGTTGGCCGAGTGTCAGCTCAACATCGACTGCGGACTCGGCGAGGAATGTGTCGACGGCTCCTGTTCGCTGAGCCCCGCGTCGCCCTGAGCTCGAAGCAGCGCTTCCTGCAGGCTGGTGAGTGCAACCCAGCTGAACCCCGCGCAAAACAAGAGCAGAAAGGGCACGCTTGCCCAGCTCTGCGTCGCGACGGCAACGACCAAGCTCGAGCTGCAGTAGAGCGCGAAAAGCAGCTCCAGCGCGTTGTGCCAGGGCCAGTGGCCTCTGTAGCCCTTGGCACCCGACTCCGGCCCGCCGTCGAGGGTGCCTCGCTTGGGCGTGCGAACGAACTCGACGTCTCGACCAAACGAGCCTTCGATCGCTGCCCGTCCATTGTTGACCGCAAGCCCGATGCCGAGCGCCATCATCGCGGGGAGTCGCTTGATGGCATCCCATCGACTTCCGTAGAGGTCCTGCTGCGCGACGACATAGAACGCCGCTACCGACCCACACGTAGCCACGAACATGGGCACGTCGAGCATCAAGAGCTCGGGGTGCTCCAGCTGGCGCCGTATCAACATGTTTGGAAGCTGCAGTAGAGCCAGCACCATCAAGAACAGATAAGCGAAGTTGTTGGTCAGGTGAAATACCGCTTCGACCTTCACTGCGCGACTGACCGGGGCGCGAAGAATCGTCCCAAGCAATTTGCGCGCGGTCTGGACCGAGCCTTTGGCCCATCGATACTGCTGCCCTTTGAAGCTGTTCATCTCCGACGGCAGCTCTGCGGGGACGCTGATCTGCGGCGCGTATACGAACTTCCAGCCGGCGAGCTGCGCACGATAGCTGAGGTCCATGTCTTCGGTGATCGTGTCGTGTTGCCAGCCACCAGCATCGATGATGGCAGACTTGCGCCACATGCCTGCGGTACCGTTGAAGTTGAAGAAGCGCCCCGTGCGGTTGCGGGCGCTGTGCTCGATGACGAAGTGCCCGTCGAGTAGCATCGCCTGGCACTGAGTGAGCAGGGACCGGCTTCGGTTGAGATGGGCCCATCGCGCCTGCACCATCCCGACGGCCGGGTCCGTGAAGAAGTCGACCAACTCTCGGATGATTCCCGTTCCAGGCACGAAATCCGCATCGAAAATCAGGATCAAGTCGCCTTTTGCGACCTCCATACCGGCCTCGAGCGCTCCTGCCTTGTAGCCGTGGCGGTCGTCGCGATGAAGATAGACGACGTCCAGGCCGAGCGATCGCAGCGCCTCGCACCTTGCGCGAGCGACGATCGACGTGGAGTCGGTCGAATCGTCCAGGACCTGGATCTCGAGGCGGTCCGCCGGGTAGTCGAGTCGAGACGCTGCGTCGATCAAGCGTTCGGCAACGTACAACTCGTTGAACATCGGTAGCTGGACCGTGACTCGAGGAAGGTCCGCTTTGTCGAAGCGAGCGCTGGGCAGGCGTTCCTCGCGACGGTGGCGAAGGTACGCGAAGAGCAGCGCGCTCCGGTGCATGCCGTAGAGCGCAAGTACGCCGAGCGTGGACAGATAGAGAATGATGATCAAGGTCTGCAAATCGAAATCCAAGAAAACACGAACGTCTGCGGCTCAGTCCGAGAGCGCCGGCGCCGCCTCTGCAATCTCCGCGCCCGCTCGCAGGCGCAATGTGGTCTTTTCTCTGCCGAGAACTTCCATCACTTCGAAGAGGCCCGGGCTCCTGGTGCGGCCCGTCAGCGCCACACGGGCAGGCTGCGCTACCAATTTCATCGAAAACTGGTTTTCGTCGAGCCAAGCTTTCACGGCCCGCTCGAGCGGCTCCTTTTCAAAGGGTTCCACCGCCTCGACGAGGTCGGCTAGGCGTCGAAGATTCTTTGCGAAGCTCGGTGAAAGGAATTTCCGCTTCCCCTTCTCGTCGAACTCGACGTTTCGAAAGAAGTAGTCCACTGCATCGGCCACTTCGATGAATGTCTCTGCTCTCGGCTTCACGTAGGGGATCGCCTTCAACAAAACGGGGTCGTCTTCAGCGACCTCGATGCCGATTTTGCTCAGGAAAGGGGCCGTCCGCCGCGCGATCTCTCGATCGGAGAGCATCCGAAGATGCTCGGCCTGAACGTGAAGAAACTTCTTCGCGTCGTAGCGTCCCGCCGTCGAACCGACGCGATCCCAGCTGAACTTCTCGATCAGCTCTTGTCGTGTGAAAATTTCCTGGTCGCCATGCGACCAGCCGAGCCGCGCGAGGTAGTTGATCACCGCGTCGGGCAGGTAGCCCATGTCGCGGTACTCGAGGACCCCAACCGCCGCGTGCCGTTTGGAAAGTTTCTCGCCGTTGGGCGCAAGGACCATCGGCATGTGGGCGAATTTTGGAACGTCCGCGCCAAGCGCCTCGTAGAGCAGGATCTGGGGCGCCGTGTTGATCATGTGGTCGTCGCCGCGCGCGACCAAGGTGACCTCCATCGTCAGGTCGTCGACGACGCAGCCGAAATTGTAGAGCGGCATGCCATCGGGGCGAAGCAAGATGGAGTCCTGCAAAGTGGAGTTCAGAATCTCGATCTTTCCTTTGACCTCGTCGATCCAGCTCGTGACTCCTTCATGGGGTGCACGAAAGCGAATCACGTGGCGTGCGCTCGGGTCGGCGGCAGGCTCGCGCCGGTCTCGCCAAGGACTTTGAAAGCGGAACCCATCTTTGGTGCCGCTTTTTTGGTGCGCTTCACGCGCGGCGGCGATCTCTTCCTTCGTGGCATAGCAGCGGTAGGCGTGACCGGATTCCACGAGCCTCTCCGCGTACGCGGCGTAGATGTCGAGCCGCTCACTCTGCACATAGGGACCGTGATCGCCGCCCAGCTCGGGACCCTCGTCCCAGTCGAGGCCGAGCCAGCGCATCGATTCGAACACCACCTGGATGCTCTCTTCGGTGCTTCGCTCGCGATCGGTATCCTCGATCCGCAAAATGAACGTGCCCTGGTTTCGACGCGCCCAGAGCCAGCTGTAGAGCGCGGTTCGTACCCCGCCGATATGCAGGTAGCCCGTCGGCGACGGGGCAAAGCGAACGCGGACCTCGGGCATGGCGGGAGAGCTACCCGCCGCTCGTGACGCGGTCAAGCGAAGTGGCACACATGTCCTGCTGCGACGGCCGAGCTCGATGCCCTCTATCCAAGACCGAATCGCCTTGACCCCATCGGACTCGCTGCGCAGGCTCACCCGTTCATGGCAACGCCCGAAGTCCTCGTGGAACGGCTAAACCGCGGCGTTCGGAAGCGCAACGCGCGTTGGACCTTCGTGCGTGATGTGGGGTTTGGCGACGCGCTTCGGCTCCGGCGTTACCGCTTGGGCAACGGACTCACCGTACTCACGCTCGTCGATCGCGCGGCGCCCACCGTGAGCTACCACAGCTGGTTTCGCGTGGGCTCCCGGCACGAACGTCCGGGCAAGACGGGCCTCGCCCATCTCTTCGAGCATCTGATGTTCAACGCAACCCGCAACCACGCGCCGGGCGACTTCGACCGTTTGATGGAAGGCGCTGGGGCCGAGGCAAATGCGGCGACGTGGACGGATTGGACGTACTACTATGAAAATGCGCCTCGCGATGCCTTGCCGCTTTTGATCGAGCTCGAATCCGATCGCATGGCGAACCTAGTTCTGCGTGCGCCCCAGGTCAGCTCGGAAAAAGAGGTCGTCGCGAACGAGCGAAAGCTACGCGTCGACGACGACGTCGAAGGGAAGGCACTGGAGCTGCTTTACGAGAAGGCGTTCGTACGTCACCCGTATCGCTGGCCGACGATTGGTTCCATGGACGACATTCGCGGCTTCACGGTCCAGGATTGCCGCGAGTTCTACCGAACGCACTATGCGCCGAGCAATGCAACCGTCGTCATAGCGGGCGATTTCGTCGAATCGAAAACGCTTTCTCTGATGCAAGAGCATTACGGTCGGCTGCCCCGCGGTCGTCGCGTCGAACAGCGCAGACCTTTCGAGGAACCCCCACAGCGTGCGGAGCGGGTCGTCCGGCTCCCTGCCCCCACGCCGACCGAAAAGCTGCTCCTCGGCTACCGCGCACCATCGTTTTTGGACGCCGACACTCCGCCCCTCGTCGTTGCCAACGAGGTGTTGTTCGGCGGGCAGAGCTCGCGGCTCCACAGGCTATTCTGCCTCGATAGCGAGCTCGCGCTCTCCGTCCGAGGCTCGATTTCACCCTTCGTCGACCCGGGACTCTACGAAATGTGGATCTTTCTCCGAAAGGGCAAAAAGAGGGACGACGCGCTTGCCTTGCTCGATCGCGAGATCGGTCGGCTCGGCTCCGAGGGGCCAACTCCCATCGAGCTCGAAAAAGCGATCCATCAGCTCGAGCTTTCGTTCTTGCACGGCATGGAAACTGCTGGCGGGAAGGCCGAGCAAATCGGCTTTTACGAGACGGTCGCCAACGACGGTGCGGCGGTGTTCGAGCGACTCCACGCGTATGGCAGAGTTTCGGCCCGCGACGTGAAGCGCGCGGTCTCCAAGCACCTCCGACCTTCGCGCAGGACTCGCATCGAGATCTTGCGAAGAGCATCATGAGCGTATTGGTCGAATCGAGCGACGTGCTTCCGCTGGTCGATGTGGAGATCGCATTCGCTTCTGGGAGCCTTCAGGATCCAGCTGGGCGAGAGGGGCTCGCTCTTCTCACCGGGCACCTGATGCGCCGGGGGCCGAGGGGGCTCTCTCAGCAGCGATTCGAAGATCGGCTCGCCAGTTTGGGCGCCCGGGTGTCTGTCCAGGTCTCGATGCGCTCGACGCGGATTCGCGCGACCGTGCTTCGCCGCAACCTCGAGCCGCTGCTCGGGCTCCTCGCCGATTTGGTGTGGCGGCCTGCCCTTCGTGCCCGCGATTTCGCCAAGCTCAAACGCCAAGCCCGCGCGGCGCTCATCGCACGGCTGGACGACGACGAGTCCCTTGCTGCGCGATGTTTTCGCGAGGCACTCTTCGGCGAGCACCCGTACGCCCGGGCCCAGAGCGGAGCGGCGGACAGCCTCGCCCGCATCGGCCTCCCCGAGGTCGAGAGCTTTTACGCGCGACACATCGCGAGGGGAGCTTTTTTGGTCGGAGTAGCAGGGGACGTGACCGACACCGAGGCGCACCGCTTGGTCTCGACGTACTTCCCAACAGCGAAGCGGCACAAGCGGAAGGACTCGATCGTTCCAACGACCAAGACACGCTCTGGTCGCCACGTCGTCATCGTCGATAAGCCGGAGCGGGCCCAGACCCAGCTTTTCATAGGCACGCTCGGCGCACGCACGCGTGACCGTAATCTCTTCCCGCTCTTGGTTTCCAACACCGTTTTTGGCGGGACTTTCAGCGGTCTACTCATGCAGGAGGTTCGCGCAGCTCGTGGCTGGAGCTACTCCGCGTACAGCCGCTTGCTTCATGCGAAGCAAAGAGAAGCTTGGTACATGGCGACGGCGCCGGCGTCCGAATACTCGGCCGATTGCGCAGCGCTGCAACTGAGCCTGCTCGAACGCTGGGCCGAACGCGGAATCAAAAAGCCCCAGCTCAGCTTCGCACAGCGCTATTTGATCAATAGCCATTGCTTCGACCGCGACACGCCGTCGAAGCGTATGGAATCTCGCCTGGATGTGGAGCTCCTGGGGATCCCTCGCAGCTACGTCGAGAAATACGACGAGCTCGTCGGCCGCGTCCGTCTTCGAGACGCCAATGACGCCACGCATGCACGAATTTCGACTCGGGACCTCAGCATCGTCGTGGTCGCTACCGCAACCGAGGTAGCCGGTGCGTTCGAACGCTTGCCCGGCGTGAAATCGCTCGAAGTCGTTCCCTTCGACCGAGGCTAGTTGGTCAGGGCGCGCCGTAGCTCCGAGCGACTCCAGACTCGCGGTACCCGAACCTGCGGCAGCTTGGCCAAGCCCCTGGCACGCTCGTGGAGCTTCCCGTTGGGTTCGGGCAAGATGATCGTCCGTAGGTCGTCGGACTTCGTGAAAAACTCGATTACGTCCATGGACGGTGCATCGTGTGTCGCCGAGTGAATGATCAACCCGCTGTACTCGACTTCCTCTCGCTCTAATTCGCGAACCGCTTCAGCAAGCGAGTCGACACATGAGACTGGAAAACCAAAGCTACGGATCTCCGCTTCGATCTCCTCGCGTACGCGACGCCGGGGCTCGAACACCAGAAGTGGAAGTTGTGCCGCAATTGCATCGCGCCGCACGAGCGCGCGCAAGACGGCGTTGTGAATCGCGTCCTCTTGGTCCGCGGTCAAAATGGGGAAAGCGATCGCCAAGGCGACTGCCCCGTTGTCGCCGCGAGCGCGACGAACCGAGCCGGTTATACTCATCGGCTCCTCGCCTGTATCGAAATCAATCAGGAGGTGCACGAGGTGACCTGGACGCAGCTTGCGATCGCCCGACACCATCGCGCCTCCCGCTGAGATGTTTTCGAGCGTGTATTGCCCGACGCGATCGCCTCGTTGAAACAAGACGGCGCGGCCTTTCAAATCCACTCTTTGATTCGAGCGTCGATCCCTCTGCGTCCTTGCATGCCCCATCGAAGTTTCAGAGTGCCGAGCCGCGCGACGAAAAGCTAGTCCACAAGGGGTGATAAACCGATCGCTGTGTGTCGTTTTACCGATTTCGCAATTTGGGGTTCTCAAGCGCGTGAATGAATGTATAATCGTGTCCCTACGCGGGCCGTTCGGCTCCTCGCCATCAAAGGCCAGCGGTGACACGCAAATTGCGGTCTGGTAGAGTGCAGACCCTATGCCGAGCCTCAAGTGGATGGTGCAACAGGGCCGGCCCCGTGTGTTTGGAATCTACAAGCGCGTGACGTCTATCGGGCGGGCTGGGGCTAACGACGTTTCGATCGATTCGGAGGCACTCAAAGCGCACCACGCGCAGCTGGTGTTCGATGGCCGGGATTTCGCGGTGGCGCCCGTCGACTCCGGGGCGACGCTTCTGGTCAACGGCAGGCGGAAGAAGAAATCGAAGGTCTTCCACAACGACAAACTGACTCTCGGGAACGTCGAGCTGGTCTTCTCTCTCTATGACGAGGGCAGCGCGCGCGATCCGGACGTGGATGGCAGGGCCTCCCAGACGTCCGAAATCGAAGGGATGCTGAAGCTCAGCGATTTCAATCGCAGGTTGCTCGAGATACGTGCCATCCCAGACCAGATCGAAGCGCTGCTCGATGCCGTCATTGACGTCGTTCACGCGAACAAGGGCTTCGTCATCTTACTCCGTGACGGGGACCCGGAGATCGCCGCGGCGCGCAACGTCGACCGAGAGACGATTCCTGACGCCGTGACGCAGCTATCAGACAGCATCCTTCGCCGCTGCATCGACACGCGCCAGCCGCTGATCGTGAGCGACGCTGTCAACGACACGATGTTCAATTCGAGCGAAAGCGTCATGGACCTGCAGCTGAGCTCCGTGATGGTAGCGCCTCTCATTGCGCAGGGTCAGCTCCTCGGTCTGATCTACGTGGGCAACGACAACGTCGTGAACCTCTTCGAACAAACGAGTCTCGAGGTGCTCACCGTGTTCGCTGGCCAGGCGTCACTCATCCTTCAAAATGCGATCCTGCTCAATCAGCTCACCACCGATCGCGATCGAATCGCGGAGGAGCTGGAGTCGCAGAAGTTCGGTGGGATCATCGGCAGCTGTCCAAGCTTGCAAGAGGTGTTTCGGCGCGTGGAGAAAGTGGCCGCAGCCGACATCAACGTCTTGATCACGGGCGAGACCGGCACCGGGAAGGAGCTTTTTGCGCGCGAGCTGCACCGGCGCTCCAATCGTGCCGAAGGGCCGTTCATCGTCGTCAACTGCGGGGCCATCCCGGAGAACCTGATGGAGTCGGAGCTTTTCGGCCACGTGCGCGGTGCGTTCACCGGTGCGGTGTCGACGCGGCAAGGCAGCTTTCAGGCCGCAGACGGAGGGACGCTCTTCCTCGACGAGATCGGCGAGATGCCCCTCGCGCTTCAGGTCAAGCTTCTGCGCGCGCTTCAAGAGCGCGTCGTGGTCAAAGTCGGCGACACCAAGCCGCAGTCGGTCGACATTCGAGTTCTTGCGGCGACCAATCGCGACCTGGAAGCGTCGATCAAGGACGCGACATTTCGAGAAGATCTCTATTATCGACTGAATGTGGTGAACCTCCATCTTCCGCCGCTCCGCGAGCGCGGAGACGACATCACCGTCCTCGCCAAGTTTTTGCTGCACAAGTATGCGGGAGAGTTCGGCGCGACGGTCAATGGCTTCACCCCCAAAGCCCTCGATGCCATGCACAAGTACGACTGGCCGGGGAACGTTCGTCAGCTGGAGAACCGCATCAAGAAGGCGATTGTGCTTGCGGACAAGACGCTGATCGGTCCGGATGACCTGGACCTCGGTGGCGATCAGCAGCGGGCGGTCATTCCGCTCACGCAAGCCCGCGAGGAGTTCACACGCACGTACATTCTCGAAGTCCTCGAGCGAAATGGCGGCAACCGCACGCGCACGGCCCGAGATCTGGGCGTCGATCCGAGGACCATCTTTCGATATCTCGAGCGAGAGCCCGACGCGCCTGTCCCTGGCGGAGCTGCGGAGGGCTGACATTAATGTCATAGATACGCCTTGGAAATCACGTAAGACCGACAAAAGCCCAAGGTTTTTCGGGTTCGGAACCGCGGCATGGCCTTTGCTTCTAAACTTCATGGGATGCTTTACTTTGCAACACGCGTCGCGGTGTTGGCCCTCGCCTCGAACGGCGGGTGCATCGCGACCAGCCCCGTCGAGTTCGACCCCGCGCAGAGCTTCCCGCCCTCGGTCGTGAGCGAGCCAACCGCCGAGTTCCCGCTCAACCGCATCGGGCAAATCAACCTCGACGACCCCGTCGAGAACCCGGAGATGCCGCTCCAGATCCGCGTGCGCGATCCCAACCTCGACCAAACCCTCGACTATCGGCTGTTTCTCGACTCGCCTCCAGCGCCCGACGTTCCCTTCACCAGCGGCGAAATCCCGCCCTCAGGCTTTCTCGAGCGCCCGACGGACTTGTTCGTTCCCTACGATCTGCTCTCCCCGGGCGAATGCCACCGGATTGAGCTCGTCGTCGTTGGGGAATTCGACAGCTTCGTCGAACCACGCCGTCCCGCTGAAGAGGGCGATTTCGACAACGCGACGTGGTGGGTTCGCGTCACCGACGCCGACAACCCGGTCATCCTTCAGGAGTGCCGATGAAAGCCTGGTGTCTCCTGGCGCTGGCCGGTCTCGTTGGCTGTAGCTTCGAGTCAGCGACGGTCGCAACGATAGACAACTCCTGTGCCGATGGCGCGAGCTGCTCGCAGGGAGTCTGCAGCCAGGGGGTTTGCGTCGATGATTCCGGCGCTACCCTTGCCCTCGCGATCGAGGTCCTTCGCGGATCGACCGAAGCTCAGGTCGCCACGCCGGCCAGCTGGGCGTTTGCCGCGGAGCCATCTTCCGGCTCGACGAGCCGCGACCTCGAGCTGCCGGCGACTCGCCAAGTCACCGGGACCGTTCGCTGGAACGGGGCGCCGGTCCCGGCGACACTGCGCTTCACCCGGCGGATGGACGGCGCTCTCGCGCCCCTCGCGCCGATGCCGATCGAGGTAGATACGTTTCGCGACGCGCCGGCCGCAGACGGAGCTGGCGGCAACGACTTCAGCACCGTCTTGGTGGCCGGGGAGACTTATGAGCTCGTCGTGTTGCCCAGCAGCGACATGGTCATGGTGCCTGCACAGGAGCCGGCTCCTGCTATTCGGAGCTTGCCTCCGCTCTACCTTCTGCTTCCCATCGCTGAAGGCGATCCAAGCGAGCCCTTTCGCATCGACATCAATTTTCCTGCCGGACTTGCCGACGACTGTTCGATCAGCAGGGACGTCGGCTGTACGTTTCGGGCAGCGGTCTACAGCCGCGACAACGAGGGACAGCTCGACCTGCCCGAGGATGGGCTTCAGGTCCGGGCCATCGACAAGCAGAGCGGCCGCGTCGTTTCATCGATCGCCGAGACCGACGGCGAAGGGCGATTTGCCATCCGAGTCAGCAATGACGCGTCCGATTACTTGATTCGCATCACCTCGAGCGCTGGGCGCGCTCCGTTTCCGGCAGTGTCCGTCGACCCGGATTTGCTGTTCGTGAACGAGCCGGTCGACGAGATCATCTACATTCCGCGGCTCCCTCCGGTGCAGGTTTCCGGCAGCGTCCGCGACAAGATCGGAAGGGCGGTGCCGGGGGCAACCGTGCGGTTTCTATCGACGAAGATCTTCGGCGGGGTGCAGCTCGGGCTAGAGGGCAGTTTCAGCGGGTCTGCAACCACGAATGAAGACGGCGGCTTTGGCGCCGAGCTGTTGACCGGCTTCTATTCGATTACGGTCACGCCGCCGGAGGATATCGCGAACAATTGGGGCGTCCACTACGACGCGGTCGCGGTCGGTGAGGAAGGTCCTGAAATCGGCGTTTTGGTCGTCCCGTCGCAAATCGGTTTTTCGGGGACTGTGTCGACGTTTCTCGATGAAGCCGCGCCTGGGGTAACGATTCTCGCGCGCGCCAGGCGGTCCGAGGATCCCGACTCCGCTCACCGGTCACAGGAGGTGGTGTCCGATGACCTCGGCAGCTTTGCGATGAGCGTCGACATCGGTGTCTACGACATGCAAGTCAAGTTGCCCGCGGACTCGGGTTTCGGCTGGCTGGTCGAGCCCCAGGTGCGGTTGAGCCTCGATGATGGCGACCTTCAACGAGCCTATCTCCTCGAGCCTCCGATCGCCGTTGACGGGGTGATTCGCTCCAGCGACGGCCAGGCAGTGCCAAACGCGACGGTTCGAGGTTACCTCTTCGACTCGAGCAGCAGCGGAACGCGCACGCTTCAGGTCGCCGAGGCCGTGTCGCTAGAGGACGGCAGCTACCGGCTGCTCATCGCCCCCCGTCTCGTCGGCGAATGAACATGAACAAGACGGCGGCCAGCCCGAGCCAGCCGGGCCAGTCGCCGATGCGGCCGTAGACGGTCTCACCTTCGAGCATGTGGACATCGTATCGAAGGTTCTCGCGGGTGAGCAGGCCGGTTCGAGCCACGACGCGGCCAAGCGGATCGATGACCGCGCTGATGCCGCTGTTGGTGGCGCGCACCAGGTAGCGCCGATGCTCGATGGCCCGATAGCGGGACAGCACCAGGTGAATCCAAGGCTCTTGGCTGTCGCCGAACCAGGCGTCGTTGGTCAGATTGATCAGCACATGAGGCTTGGCCTCACGCACCATCTTTCGGGTGAAGCGCGCGAGGACATCTTCGTAGCAAACAGGTGTAGAGATGCGCCAGGGCCCCAAGGTCAGGGGGCGGACGTGGGTCCCGGCGGTAAAGCGGCCGCTGTTCGGGGAGAGCTCGTAGAGGATTGGGAAGATGTCTCCGAAGGGGAGGTACTCCCCAAACATCAGCAGATAAGTCTTGTCGTAGGTCGAACGCACCGTGCCCTCGGCGTCGGTTAGAAAGACGGTGTTGTAGACCCTGCGCTTGCCGCCGATCCGCTCGGTGGAAACACCACCAAACAGCAGCGGGGACTCCAATTCTCGGCGAACCATCTCTGCCGAGAGCGGAAGCCTGCGCGGAAGGCCGTCGACGAAGGCCGACTCGGGCCAGATGAGCAAATCGAGCTTCCCCTCTTCTTCTAACTCGCGGCTCTGCTCGAGATGGCGGCGATGGCCTTCGATGGCCTCGGTACGCTTCTCGAAGATGCCCATGTTCACCTGAACCACTCCCATGCGAAGGACCGGCGCCCCCTCCAGCTCCCGCTCAATCTGGGAGATGCGCAGCAGTCCGTAGATCGTCGTGAGGGCGACCGCCGCGACCGTAATGCCCCAGAGCGCTCGCGGAAGGGCTCGGCGAGCAGTTCTCCAGCGCCAGGCCTCGTAGATCGACAGATTGACCAGCGCGATCACCACGGTGACGAGCATGGGGCCCCCGAGGTCCGCAATTTGAACCAACGCAGTCTGCGCGAAGAGGCTGTTGGAGAGGTAGGTTGGAAAAAGGGACGGGTAGAGCCATTCGATCAGAAGGAGCGTGGGAATTGCGACGAAGGCGGTGCTCCAACCACGTTTTCGCAGCGCGCGGTAGACCAGCCCGTAGACGGCGAAGTTGAATCCCAGGTAGGCGGAGAACAGCAACCAGAACAACGCGCTTGCCGCGTAGCCGTACCCCGAAAACACTTCGAGAAACTCGACCAGCCAGTGGTAGCCTCCGGCGCACGTTACCGTCCCGTAGAGCCAAGCGACCGCGAGGGAGTGTCGCCAAAATCGACTGAGGCCGATCTCGAGCGCACCCCAGAGCGGAACCAGGCAGATCAGAGACAGCGGCCAGAGACCGAATCCGGCCCAGCCGAGGAAATAGAACGCGCCGCCAAGCGCTGCGAGTGCGTACGCCTGGCGGCGAGGCCTCGGGCTCGAAGTCTGGGCGCTGCTCTCGGTCACCGGGCGCTTCGTAGCACGCGTTCGGTCGATTCGCGCACGACGTCGAGCAAGCGCTCGAGCTCGCCGTCTTCGATGTTGAGCGGCGGCACCAGATAGACGGTGTTTCCAAGAGGTCGCAGATGAGCGCCGAGCTCGAGCGCAGCTTCGGAGATCTCCCAGCCGACAGTTCCCATGTAGCCGCGGGCTCCAACGTCGAAGGCGGCGCACATGCCGCGGGCGCGTGACGCGGAGACGCCGACGACCTCGTTCATTTCCTCGATGCGAGCTTCGAGCCGCGCCGCTTTGGGTTTTGCGACTTCGAGAATTCGCTCCTCTCGATAGATCGCCAGGACTTCCCGCGCGACTGCCGCGCCCAGCGGATTGCCGCAAAACGTGTGCCCGTGCATGAGTGCGCGGCTTTTATCCCCGCGAAAGCCATCGTAGATGCGACCGGTCGCCAGGGTGGCCGCAAACGGCAACACGCCGCCAGAGAGGCCTTTCGCCGTGCACAGCAGGTCCGGCGCGATGCCGGCCTCATCGCATGCCCACATTGGGCCCGTTCTGCCAAAGCCGGTGAACACCTCGTCCGCAATCAAGAAGGTGTCGGCCCGCTCGGTTTCTGCTCGAAGCGCGGCGAGCAGCTCCGCCGGGTACATTCGCATGCCCGCGGCGCCTTGGACTAGCGGTTCGACGATCACGGCGGCGATCCGATCGGCGTCCTTCCGCAGCAGCTCGAACAGATGCTCGAACACGGGCTCCCAGCGCTGTTCGACCAAGCCTGCCGGTCTTCCGACATCGAAGAGCATGGGGTGAAACACTGCGCTGAACGCGTCGACGGCGCCCGCGCTCATCGCTCCCAGGGTGTCGCCATGATACGCGCCGGGCAGCCCCAAGAAACGCGTGCGCTTCGGGCGACCGTTCTGCTGCCAGTACTGAAAGGCCATCTTGAGTGCGACTTCGACCGCGGTAGAGCCGTTGTCGCTATAGAACACGCGGTCGAGCCCTTCGGGCGCAACGGCCACGAGCTCCGCGGAGAGTCGCGCGGCAGGCTCGTGCGTCACGGCCGCCAGAGTGCAGTGCATCATGCGTTCGGATTGCCGAGCGATCGCTCTGCGAAGACGAGGATGACCGTGCCCTAGATTGTTGCACCACCACGATCCACTCGCGTCGAGTACCCGCCGCCCGTCGGCAGCGATCAACCAGGGCCCCTCGGCCCGTTCGACGACGAAAAGCGGACGCTGTTCGTGATCGTCACTCGACGTGTACGGGCGCCAAAGGTGGGCCCGGTCGAGGTCGATCAGCTCATCGTCGGTGGGCATCGGCCGAACTTTGCGATGCGCTGACGAGAAGCGCCAACCGGGGCGCGGAACAACGGGCGACATGGGGCTGTGCGGAACCGCTCGGCTTACCGATGTGGTCGAAGGGGCGGGCGCCACTGATTGGCCTGTGCTGCCGCGCGTGTTGGGG
>SHLP01000221.1 GCA_004283055.1 Deltaproteobacteria bacterium | reverse complement strand
GGGGTGGGCGGGGCGGTTCAATCAAACCGTACCAGGCAACCCACCCAAGACCCGTCCCCCCAACATCCGCGGCAGCACAAGCCGTTCGACGCCGGCCCGTCGGTCGCCAACCTTTTCCGATAGCAACGTGAACGGGCTACGGAAACTCTGTCTCGTCTCCGGCTTCGAGGGCGTCCAGGTCCAGCTCCTCGTCGCCTTCGAGCGCATCCAGATCGAGCTCCTCGTCTCCAGCTTCGAGGGCGTCCAAGTCCAGCTCCTCGTCGTCCGCTCCCAAGTCGTCCAGGTCGAGGCTGTCGTCGTCGCCTTCCAGGCTGTCGAGGTCCAGATCGTAGTCGGCGTCCAGGTCATCGTCGACGGAACCGAGATCTACGGCGCTGCTCTCGACCAGGCTCGGAAGCCAGGTCGAAAGGGACGGAATGTAGGTGACGATGATGAGCGCAAGACCCAGAAGCCCAATGAACGGCAGGACGGAACGATAGAGCTGCGTGATGGGCTTGTTGAACCGGAAGCTCGAAATGAATAGGTTCAGGCCGACCGGCGGCGTCATGTAGCCAATCTCGAGGTTGAGTAGGAAGACGATCCCCAGGTGGTAGGGGTCGACGCCGAACCTGAGCGCGATCGGGACGATGAGCGGCACGACGACCACGATCGCGGAAAAGATGTCCATCAACATCCCGACGCCGATCAGGAAGAAGTTCAAGGCGATCAGGAACATGACCTGGGAGGTGATGAAACCCTCCATCGCGTCGAGAATCATCATCGGCACGCGAGCCTGAATCAGGAAGGCGGTGAAGCCGATCGCGGTCGCTAAGATCGCGAGAATGGCGCCGACCAGGGTCATCGATTCTCGGATGATGCGAGGAAGGTCGCCCCGGAAGCTGACGTCGCGGTAGATGTAGACCTCGATGACCAGGGTGTAAATCGCCGTGAACGCCGCGGCCTCGTGGATTCGAAGCAGACCGCTGTACATGCCGCCGAGCAGCGCGATCGGAAGCAGCGCCTCCCATTTGGCCTCCCAGAGGGTCGTGAAGGCTTCACTTACATTGAAACCGGTGCGCGGCATCTTGTGCTTGACGCCGGTGGCCGAGCTGTAGATCGCGAGGGCCGCGACGGTGATGATGCCGGGGATCAGGCCCGCCAAAAAGAGCTTTTCGATCATGATGCCGGCGACGACACCGTAGATGATCATCGGCACGCTAGGTGGGAACAGGAGGCCGAGCGAGCCACCGGTCGTAACGAGGCCGAGCGAGAAGTTTTCCTCGTACTTGTCGGCAACCAGGGCGGGGTAGAGAAGCCCACCAATGGCGACGATGGTGATGCCGCTCCCGCCGGTGAACGTCGTGAAGAAGGCCGAGGCCACCAAACACACGATCGCCAGGCCACCGGGCATCCAGCCGAGCCAGGCACGCGACACCTTCACCAGGCGCTGCGGCGTGCCGCTTTCCGCCAGCAGATAGCCAGCGAAGGTGAACAAGGGAATGGTCACCAGGAGCGGCGAGTCGGCAAACTTCTCGCTGAAAACGTCGTTCGCCGTGCCCGTGATGCTCGTGTCCGGGAGGGCTCCGAAGAGTAGCATCGCGGCCGCACCGAAGATGGCGAAGAGCGGCGCGCCGAGAATGGCAAGCACGACGAGCAGGACAATCCAAATCGTGTCCATTGCTCAGCCCTCCCCTTCCACGGCTTCGGGGAGGCGATTGCTCGCAAACGCGACGCTGGCTGCGATGCCACGCATCAGGAATCGCCCCGCCATGAAGATGAACATCGACGGGACGATCAGCTGCAGGGCGACGTCGGGGGTCGACATCGTGGCGCCAAAGACTTCGAGCGCGTTCCTGAGCCCACAGAAGATCTCAGGACGCGACAGCCCTGCATCGGTCAGGAGCTGCATGGGCGCATCGCAGATATGGACCATGTCGTCAGTGGGCCCGAGCACCGAGTACTCGAGTGGAATCTCTCGCGCATTGTTGAGGACCGAAAGCCAGAAGACGCGGCCGAGGTAGAAGCACGTGATGGCCGAGAAGACGCAGACGACGGCCCGAAGGAATTGCTTGATGCGAGGCGGAGAGAGCCGAGGAATCACGTCGATGGCGATGTGCTTCTCGTCAAAGGTCGAAAGAGATGCTCCAAAGAAGGCGAGCCAGAGCGTTCCCTTCTGCAAGAACGAATCGGCCCAGTCCATGCGCTCGAGAACGAGGTTGGCCCACTCGAAGTCGAGGTTGGTCAGGTTGCGGAGCGCCGCCTGAGTCGCGGCGACGAGGATCATGAGCAGAAGGACGGTCGCAGCAACCGCCGCCTCGCCACGCGCGAGCCCTCTGTCTAAACGCCGGATTTGCTTCACTGTTGCCTCTTCGCAGCCGCTTCGTTCGAAACGCCGGAGCTACGCAGAGTAACTTCGGTAATGGCCGATATCACTAAAAAAGTTGGTCTGCGTTCTCGATGTAGAGAGCAGCGCGGACGCGGGCCATGCGATTGGCGAGCCGAGCCTCTGGAAGAGGGTCATCGGCGTCCATCACCTCGGTCAGAAGCTCGTCGAAGAGCTCCCGATCTCCCTCTTTGACCGCGTAGTAGCGGGCCATGTTGAGCTGAATCTGGAGCGCGCGCCGCTCTGTCCGCGCCAAGGCTTTCTCAAAATAGACTTTGGCCACGTCCATGTCGCCTGCCATCTCCGACGCGGTCGCCACGCCCATGAACGTGTAGCCCGCCGCGTTGTAGTAGTCCGGGTCGAGCTCGATCGAGCGTGCGACGAACGCTTTCGCGTACTCGAGGTCGGCAACGACCGCCATGTCGTCCTTGGCAGTGTTGATATAAGAACCCCAGGCATATCCATGCCAGAGCAGCATCTCTGCATCGGCCTTTTCGACGAACGCCTCCTGCAACCAGGACTCGAGGTCCTCGACGGTGCCGCTCACGGCAAGATCGACGTCCGCGTTGTACAGCCGAACCCAATGCCGGGTCAGGTCGAGCGCCCGGAGGTACATGATGCGCGCACGCTGCCGTTGGACGTCGGCTTCTTCGTACTCGCTCTCGAACTCGAGCTCCTCGACATCGGCCTCGACCCAGCCGTACGCATACGCGATGTAGGCTTGGGCCAACTGCGCCAAGATCGCCTCGTTGTCCGGAACGACCCGGAGGATCCCCTCGAACTGCACGACGGTCGCCGGAAGCGCCTCGCCCGCTAGATCGTAGTCCCAGTACGATTCGAAGGCGGGCGCCGCGCGGGTGAACAACCCCGCCGTCGAGTCGGCGGTGAATTTCGCAACGTCACAGCCGCCGAGTGCCAGGATACAGATCACGCCAATCGCCAAACGAAGCCGGCGAGACAATGGATCTTGGTGCATGGAGCGAGGTGTACGAAAATCTAGGGGAAACTGTCAATCGAGATCGTGTAGGGCAGATTGCTTGACGGAGGGGTCGGGGGCCCCCAGCATTAGGAAATGCTTAGATTCCGGTGGCTCCCCCTCGTCCTGGGCCCAATCTTGGCGACGTTTCTTTCCGTCGCCCCCGCTGAGGGCTCCGTCCTAGAAGGGCTCGAGCTCGAAGAGCTGGTCGCCGAAGCCGACCGCATCGTCCTCGGCCGCGTTCTGCTCTCCGAGTCGTTTCTGCGGAGCGACGGACAGATCTGGACCTGGCACCGCATCGGGGTTGAAGGCGCGATTCGCGGAACTGCCCCGGCCGAGGATGAGGTCATCGTCGAGACCATGGGCGGCCAAATCGGCGAGATCGGGATGCGCGTCGAAGGCGAAGCCACCTTCCAGGTCGGCGAGCGAGTGCTCGTGTTCGTCCACGGCGGCGGGGCGTACAAGGCATTCCGGACCGTGGGGATGGGGCAGGGCGTGATGCGCATACGCCAAGAAAATGGCGTCGAGACGGTCCGCCAGAGCCGCGAGGGTTTGATGCTGGTACGCCGCGACGCGGAAGGCCGTCTGAAACGGAGCTTCGGCGCGGTGCCAGGGCCGCAACGCCTCGACGCGTTTCTTTCGAAGGTGCGCAAGATCGCAGCGCAACAGGAGGCGGGTCGATGAGTCGTCCCAGCCTCCGCTACGTTTCACGGGTCGCGCCTCTCGGGTTCGCGCTCATGGCCGCTCTCGCGGCAAACGACGCCTCGGCGTACTGTCGAATGAC
>SHLP01000220.1 GCA_004283055.1 Deltaproteobacteria bacterium | reverse complement strand
ATGAGGAGAAGACCAAATGACTAAGAATAAACTAACCATCCTTTGCGTGACTTTGCTTTCCGTGTTCGCAGTTGCCTGCGGCGAAGCCGGTATGGCCGGCGTGGAACCAGACCCCGGCGTTGGCGGCCAGGGAGGCACGGGCGGCGTCGGAGGGGACCCCATCGACCTCATCGCGCCCTTCGACAACGACAGCGCCGCCAATCCGTCGATGGACGAGTTCCTCAGCATCACCGGTGACCGCGAGCTCGTGTACAGCGACTTGATCTCCGTCGAGGAGGGCGACACCGAGGACTTCGTCCAGTTCGAGCTTCCAAACAACAGCAACCCGAATCAGCGCATCGAGGTCGGCATCGACTGCATCGTCGAGGGCGACACGGAGGTCTTCGCGCGCGTCGAAATCCTCAACGTCGGCAACGGCGAATCCGAGGCAGCCACCGGCGGTCCCATCGACTGCAACGAAGGCTTCGTCAACGTGACGGTTCGCAATGACCGGACGCAAGCCGTTCGCATCTACACCCAGGGTGCTCCCGAGACGCAGACCCTGATCGAATACACGCTCACCGTAGCGCCGTTCTAAGCGAATACAGGTTCACAACCCCATCGTTGCGTACAGGCCGGCCCTCTTCGGAGGGTCGGCTTTTTCGTCTGCTTCTGCTATCAGGAGCCGAAGTCATCGACATGCTCGATCCACCTCACGCTTGGTCCGAAAGATTTTGTGCTCTGGCACCCGTGCTCTTGCTGCTCGCGGCTGGCTGCTCGTCCGATTCCTCCTCGCCCGACCCAGAGCAGGTCCCCGCAGGTGTGACCCAATGGTCCCCCGCGGGCGCACGGACGGTGGGCAACTACGACTACCAGGTCATCCCGCAGCCCAACGCGTTTCACACGATGCACGCGGGGCCTAACAACACCGACAACGTCTGGGTTGCGGCCGCGCCGCGGCTGGAGCTCGATTGGGTTTCGGAGACGAGCTTCTACGTCCCCGAAGGGCCGACCTACGACAACGCCGGAAACCTCTACTTCAGCCCCCTCTTCCCTCAGGAGAACGTCTCGCTCGTGTCGCTCGATGCCGAAACCGGCGAACGGAATTGGGCGATCGAGGGCAACGCAAACGACCCCGGCGGCGGGGAAAGCAACGCGGGCAGCGGAGCGATTTTGATCTTGAACGACCCAGAGGACCCCGGGAAGCAGGTCATCTACCACATGACCTACACCGAAGCGATGGCTCTAAGGCCTGACGGAACGGAGATCTGGCGCGTAGACACGGGCTTGGTCTTACCGCCGGTCGTCCCCGGTGAGCGCTCGACCAGCCATTCGTTCGGGTTCAACTACCATCCACCAACAGACTCGTTGGTTGGCCTCACCTTGGACGGCCGCTTGCTGGCTTTCGACCGGCTGACCGGCGTACAGATCCCCTCGAAGGGACAAGTCCCAGGCTCGCCCGCGGTGAGCGAGGTCCCGATGCTGCCCCAGTCCGTCATCGACGCCAGCAACGACCTCACCGACGCCGTCTTCGGCACCACTCCGAGCGGGCTGAGCTTCTTCTCGCTGATCGTCGACGTCATCTTCGGAGGGGGTTCCGTCGTCACCAACTTCTTCGCGATCGACCCCAACACGGGTCTGATCGTCGTCGCCGCGACGGCTCCAGATGAAGCCGACGGGACGATGGACGGCCTTTCGGAGTTCGGCGCGATTTATTCGTTCGAGCTCGCCGACGATGGCAACGGCGCGCTTGCGTTCCGAATGCTCAACTCCGCCGAGTTCATGGGAGGGACCGGCTCGACTCCTTCCATCAGCGAGGACGGCAGCCGGATCTACGTCTCGGACAACGCCGGGAACGTGATCGCGTTCAACAGCGCCCTCGAGGAGCTCTGGCGCTACGACGTCGGCGACGCCGTGGCGGCGTCCATCGCCGTTTCGCCCGACAACGCCGAGCTCTACGCGGTCACCCGCAATGACGTCTTCAAACTGACCGACCTGGGTGACAGCGCGCGCCTCGACTGGGCCGCCACGCTAGGAGGCTTTGCCGGCGATCCTAGAATCGAAATCGAGTTCAATGCCCTCACCCCCACGATCACGGCCAACGGTGTTGCGGTCAGCGTCGGCGGCGGATACTTGATCGGCGACACGACCATCATGTTGAAGGTCGGCGTCGGGCTTCTCGATCGAGACACCGGGGAGCTTCGCTCGTTTAGCGAAGGGCGCGAGGAATCGATCGCCGTGACGAGCGTCGGTCCACGAGGTGGCATCTACACGGCGAGCTCACCGCTGCGACGCGTTTCCGGCAAGGCGCTCAATCTCGAGGACCCGGACGTGGCCGACGTCATCGGAGGCATCAGCCGCTACAAGCCCGTTCGGAATGACCTGCTGGTTCGGGACGCAAGCTGTGCGGCGGGCGTTCGCGCGCGGAACGCGGCCACCGTTGCGGACAGCGCGCCGGTGTCCGCGATGCAAGACATCCGTCAGATCCAAGTGCTAATCGACCAGAGCCGCGCCGCCATCGGACGCGCCGTAGCAGATGGCGACCTCACTGAGCCGTCGGCTACGCTGCTCAGTGCGGGTCTCGATCGTGCAGAATCGGATCTCAGCTTCGCCGAGCTGCGCAACGCCGCATCCGAGCTCCTCGCCGTGTGCAACGCGATCTAATCGACGCGCTCAGCCTTTCAACCAGGTGTAGGCATCCTTCAGGATGTCGCGTCCTCCGCTTTCGATGACATTGCCGTGAGCGAGCACGATTCGATCGAAATCCCAGCTCAAGATCTCGTCGATGGAGCGCCGAGCGCGCTTCTTGTCTCGGAAGACCAGACGCAGGGGAAGGCTGAGGCCGGGCTGCCCGTGAATGCCGCCCAGCTTGAGGTAGGCGCGGGTCGGCCAATGAGCGGAAGTCTCGAAGTTCTCGATGACGTCCGCGACGATCAGCGAGCGTGAGGGGCGATGGAAGAAGACCGTTTCGTTCAACATCGTGCCATCCAGCAGCGACGTCGCGAGCTCGTCTCCCCAGCCAGGGTGGGTTTCGGAGCTCAGCTCCGAATCGATCGCCAGGTCCTTTCGTCGCTTCTCTAGCCCCTTCGCCGCGTGAAGCCGAGCGTCCGGATGGGCGTTCTTCCATTCGCCGGCGTAGAGGTGATGGTAGCAATTCGGGGCGACGATGTGGCGGACCGGCCCGATCGCGTCGACCTCGGCCTTCAAGCCCGGTGTCATCGCAATGGGTGAATGGACGAGCAATGCGCCGTCCCGAAGACGAACGACCGTCATCCGAGTCCCCACGTGCAAACCAAAAAACGACTGAGGCGCGGCCTCAGCCCAAAGATTGTCGGCAAGCTGTTCCATGCGTGGCACGTACAACACGCGCAGCCTCTGGCCAAGCGGGACGCCTGCAGGGCTGGCATCCGGATGGAAAGCTGATAGGCCTCCGCCATGGCCAACCCGACCGCAACCCTCGAAACTTCGCTCGGTAACGTTGAAATCGAGCTCTTCACCGACCTCATGCCCAAGACGGCAGGAAACTTCATCGAGCTAGCCAAGAGCGGCTTCTACGACGGACTTCACTTCCACCGCGTCATCAACGGGTTCATGATTCAATTCGGCTGCCCGCACAGCCGCGACCCGAACAGCCCCCGGGCCGGCACCGGCGAGAGCCCCAATGGCACCATCGAAGACGAGCATCCGGACAACGCCAAGCTTTCGAACGAGCCCGGCACGCTGTCGATGGCCAACACCGGCCGTCCGAACAGCGGGGGCTGTCAGTTCTTCATCAACACGGTACACAACGCGTACCTCGACTGGTTCACCCCCGGTCCGTCGAAGCACCCCGTCTTCGGCAAAGCGACTAGCGGGATGGACGTGATCGAAAAGATCGAGTCGACCCGAACCGGCCCTGGCGACCGGCCGGTCACTCCGGTCCAAATGGTGAAGATCACCATCCACGACTAAGTCCGAATGCGATTTCCATTTCAGCTTCTGCTTTTTGCCACGATCGTCGCCAGCGGCTGCGGTGACGACTATGTTCCGCCCCCTTCGACGGGCGGAGGCGGCAGCGGTGGGACGGTGGGCACCGGTGGTACGGGCGGCACAGGCGGTTCAGGCGGCGCCGTGGGCACGGGCGGCACGGGCGGAACCGCTGGACTGGGTGGCGCCCGTGCC
>SHLP01000219.1 GCA_004283055.1 Deltaproteobacteria bacterium | reverse complement strand
AAGGGGACTACGACGCGGTGCTCACCGGCGGCATCGACAGCAACATGAGCGCGTCTAGCTTCACGAAATTCTGTAAGATTGGCGCGCTCTCGGCGACCGGGACGCGGCCCTACGACGAGGGCGCCGACGGCTTCGTGATGGGCGAAGGCGCCGCGATCTTCCTGTTGAAGCGTTTGGAAGACGCGGAGGACGCTGGCGACAAGATCTACGCCGTGGTTCGGGGCGTGGGTGGGGCGAGCGACGGCAAGGGCAAGGGCATCACCGCGCCGAACCCGATTGGACAGAAGCTCGCGATCGAGCGCGCATGGGCGCACGCCGGCGAGAACCCTTCCACCGTCAGCCTGATCGAGGGGCACGGCACCTCGACGCGCGTCGGCGACGTGGTCGAAGTTCAGAGCATGGTCGATGCCTTCGCCGACGCTGGCCTGCCCAACTCGAGCATTCCGATCGGGTCGGTGAAGTCCAATATTGGCCACCTCAAGGGAGCCGCGGGCGCGGCCGGTCTGCTCAAAGCCGCCCTCGCGTTGCACCACAAGCAGCTGCCGCCGAGCATTGGCCTCCAGACGCCGAACCCGAAGATCGGGTTCGGTCGTATTCCTTTCTACGTCAACACCGAGCTCAGGCCCTGGGATGAGTTCAAGGAAGTCCGGCGAGCCGGGGTCAGCGCCTTCGGCTTCGGAGGAACGAATTTCCACGCGGTCCTCGAAGAACACGTGCCCGGGAGGATTCAGCGAAAAACGGGGACCTTCGTATCGGTGCCCGCCGGCTCGTCGACGGCTGGAGCAAGCGGCGCCGTTGCAATGGCGGACAAGGCGCCGCTCCGCGGTTCCTTGGTCCTGGGCGCGGGTTCGACCGCGGAGTTGGCGAGGAAGCTCGATGCAGTGCTCGAGGCTGCGAAGGCGGGCCGAGCGCCAGACCGGAAGCCGCCGGCCGCTTCGGATCTCGATGCTGCGGAACGATTGGCGATCGACTTTGGCGATGCGGCCGATTTGGCCAAGAAGGCGACGAACGCCGCGAAAGGGCTTCGCGCCGACAACGCAGCCATGTGGAAAGCGCTTCGTGCGCAGGGCATCTTCTACCGAACGGGCGCCGCGGCAAAGACCGCGTTCCTCTACACGGGTCAGGGTTCGCAGTACGTGAACATGCTGCGAGAGCTTCGCGAGCTGGAGCCGATCGTCGCGGACACGTTCCGCGAGGCCGACGACGTGATGACTCCACTTCTGGGCAAACCCCTGAGCGAGATCATCTTCGTCGATCCAGGAAACAAGGCGGCCGTTGCCGAAGCCGACGAGGCGCTCCGGCAGACCGCAATCACGCAGCCGGCCGTGCTCGCGACCGACCTGGCGCTGACGCGGCTCCTGGCCGCCTATGGAACGACGCCGGACATGGTCATGGGACACAGCCTGGGCGAGTATGGAGCCTTGGTCGCGAGCGGCGCGCTCGGCTTTCGCGAGGCGCTCGAGGCGGTGAGCGCGCGCGGACGTGAGATGACGAAGGTCTCGGTCGACGACAACGGCCTGATGGCCGCCGTCCTCGCGCCCATCGACGAGGTAGAGGCGATCGTGAGCTCGGTTGATGGATATGTCGTCATCGCCAACATCAACAGCTTTGGGCAGTCGGTGATCGGCGGCTCGACGCCCGGTGTGACTGCGGCGATGGAAGCGATCGCAAAGGCCGGTCACCAGGCGATCCCGCTGCCGGTCAGCCACGCGTTCCACACCGACGTCGTCGCTCCCGCGAGCGGGCCGCTCAAAAAGGCGCTCGCGCGACTAGGCATCGAATCCCCCAAAATCCCGATTGTCGCGAACGTGACCGGCGAGCTCTACCCGATGGGGCCAAACGTCGCCGAAGCGATGATCGAGCTCCTCGGTCGGCAGATCGCGTCGCCGGTGCAGTTCGTGAAGGGGCTCGAGACCCTGTACGAAGCAGGCGCGCGGGTATTCGTCGAGGTCGGGCCGAAATCCGCGCTCGCGCGATTCACCGACGATGTGCTGGGCAGCAAGCCTGACACCCTATCCTTGTTCACCAACCACCCGAAGCTCGGCGACATTCCGGCTTTCAACGCGGCGCTCACCGGTCTCTATGCAAGCGGCCACGGCGCCCCGCAGAGCGAGCGCAAGGTCCCGGAGGTGAGCAGCAATGGCGCAGCGGCCCGCGCGGCAACTCCAGTGGCCCCAGCGGTGCCTCGGAGCGCTGGCAGCTCCGCCCGTCCGGCTCCCCGATCGGCATCACCCGTCGCGGGCGGCGATCGCTACACCCAGCTCGGCCGCTTGTTCGCCGATTTCCTCGACCAGGGGATGCAGATCTATCGCGGCGGGACCGCCGTCGATTCGGGAGAGCCGGTGGTCGTCACCGGAGCGACCATCGGACTGCCCGGCGGGGAGAAGGTCTTTGCAGACGAAAACGTCGACCGCATGCTGCACGGCCAGAGCTTCATCGATGCGATCCCGGTTGGGCTTCGTGGTGCGATGGCGGACAAGAAGATCACGCGTCTCGTGAAATCCGAGAAAGGCGGGCCGCGATTCGAAACGATCGACTCGCCGGCGGAGGTGATCAAGCTGGCCGGCAGGGGTGGCGACATCGCCTTGTCGAGCGATTTCGGTATTCCCGAGGAACGCGCCGCCGCGATGGACTCCACGACGAGAATGGCGGTTGCCGCCGGGGTGGAGGCGCTCCGCGACGCCGGCATCCCGCTCGTGATGCACTACAAGACCACGTCCAAAGGAACGAAGCTGCCCGATCGCTGGGGACTTCCCGTATCGATGCAAGACGAGACGGGCGTGATCTTCGGCTCGGCGTTCCCCGGCTCCGACATGTTCATGGGAGAGGCTCGGAGATACTTCGAGAGCGAGACACAGGAGAAGCTCCTCGAGGAGCTGCGCAGCCTGCGTGCGCGCATGGCAAGCAACGGCGGCGATCCGCTTGGCGCAGAAATCGATCGCCGAATCGCCGAGATCGAGAGCGACCGTCAACGCGATCCGTACACGTTCGACCGTCGGTTCTTATTCAAGGCGCTGTCGATGGGTCACTCTCAGCTCGCGGAGTACATCGGAGCGCGCGGACCGAACACCCAAATCAACGCGGCGTGTGCCAGCGGAACGCAGGCCGTGGCGCTCGCCGAGGATTGGATCGCGCGTGGTCGCTGCAGGCGCGTCGTGGTCGTCACCGCGGACAACGTGACGAGTGACAACCTGATGGAATGGATCGGTTCGGGCTTTCTCGCGAGCGGCGCCGCGGCCACCGACGAGCTGCTCGAGGACGCCGCGCTTCCCTTCGATCGCCGCCGCCACGGTCTCATCCTGGGAATGGGCGCGTCGGGCATGGTGATCGAAAGCGCCGACGCGGCCCGCGAACGCGGCCTCAGGCCGATCGCCGAAGTGCTCGGCACAGTGACTGCAAACAGCGCCTTCCACGGCAGCCGCTTGAACATCGAGCACATTCAGGGTCTTGCGGAAAAACTGATCGCCGACTGCGAAGCGCGGCACGGAATCGACCGCTCGGAGATCGCGCCGAACACGGTCTTCGTCTCCCACGAGACCTATACGCCAGCGCGGGGTGGGAGCGCCCAGGCGGAGATCAGCACGCTTCGCAAGGTCTTTGGCGCGCAGGCGGACAGCATCGTGATCGCCAATACGAAGGGCATGACCGGTCATGCGATGGGCGCAGGCGTGGAAGACGCGACGGCCGTGAAGATTCTAGAGACGGGTTTGGTTCCACCGGTCGCAAACTTCAAAGAGGTGGACCCCGAGCTCGGTGCGCTGAACCTCTCGAAAGGTGGGAGCTACCCGGTTCAGTACGCCCTTCGTCTCGGCGCCGGTTTCGGCTCCCAGATCAGCCTCTCGCTGTGTCGCTGGGTCCCGAGCCCGGACGGACGTCGATCGGCGCCAAGGAACTTGGGATACAGGACGCGCGTCGAGGATCCTGCCCTCTTCGAACGCTGGATGGCGTCCGCCACCGGTTACTCCGCTCCAGAGTTGGAGGTGGTGCATCGGACCCTGCGGGTGAAGGATCAGGGGCCCTCGGCCGCGGTAGCGATTCCAGCGGCAGTGCCAGCGGCAGTGCCAGCAGTGCCAGTGCCAGCGCCAGTGGCCGCGCCAGCGAGCGATCCGGTGAAGGAGAAGGTGCTCTCGATCGTCGCCGAGCAGACCGGCTATCCCTCCG
>SHLP01000094.1 GCA_004283055.1 Deltaproteobacteria bacterium | reverse complement strand
CGTGCCTACGTTCATGTGTGGTTTGTCTCGGACAAACTTTTCTTTAGCCATCGTTAGCTCCTCATCCGCCCTTCGCCTTGGCGACGATTTCTTCGGCGATGCCCTGCGGCACCCCCTGATATTCCTCGAACTGCATCGTGTAGACCGCACGCCCCTGAGTTTTGGAGCGAAGGTCGTTTACGTAGCCAAACATGTTTGCGAGCGGCACGTGTGAACGGATCACCTGCAAGCCACCCACCGAATCCATTCCGGTGACCGCACCGCGACGCGAGTTGAGGTCGCCGATGACCTCACCCATGTAGTCCTCCGGCACGCGGACTTCAACGTCCATCACCGGCTCCATGAGCTGAATGCCCGCACGCTTCGCGCCATCCTGGAAAGCAAGAGACGCGGCTACCTCGAAGGCCGCCGGGCTCGAATCGACGTCGTGGTACGAGCCGTCGAAGAGCGTCGCCTTGAGATCGATCACGGGGTAACCAGCCATCACGCCGCGGCTCATTGCATCTTTCACGCCCTTTTGCACGGACGGAATGAACTCTTTGGGGACGACTCCGCCGACGATCTTGTTCTCGAACTCGAAGCCAGAGCCGGCCTCGAGCGGCTCCAGTTTGAGCCAAACATGGCCGAACATGCCCCGCCCACCGCTCTGTTTGACGTAGCGGCCCTCGGATTCGACATCCTTGGTGATCGTCTCGCGATACGCGACCTGCGGCGCGCCGACGTTGGAATCCACTTGAAATTCGCGCTTGAGGCGGTCGACGATGATCTCCAAATGGAGCTCGCCCATCCCGCTGATGATGGTTTGGCCCGACTCCTCGTCGGTGTGGGCCCGGAAGCTCGGGTCTTCGGCGGCGAGCTTCCCAAGCCCAACGCCCAGCTTGTCCTGGTCAGCCTTTGTCCTGGGCTCGATGGCGACCGAGATGACCGGCTCCGGGAAATCCATGCGCTCGAGAATGATCGGAGCGTTCTCGGCGCAAAGCGTGTCCCCCGTGGTGGCGGTCTTGAGCCCTACCGCCGCGGCGATGTTGCCGGTGCGAATCTCTTTGAGCTCTTCCCGGTTGTTGGCGTGCATCTGCAGGATGCGGCCGATGCGTTCCTTTTTGCCCTTGGTGGCGTTCAGGACGCCTGAGCCGGCCTTGAGGACGCCGGAGTACACGCGGAAAAACGTGAGCTGACCCACGAACGAATCGTTGACGATCTTGAAGGCGAGGGCGCTGAACGGTTCGTCATCGGAAGCCTCGCGGACCATCACTTTTTCCGGGTCCCTGGGGTCTACGCCCTGAATGGCCTGAACCTCGAGCGGCGAAGGAAGGAAGTTCACGATGGCGTCCATCAGCTGCTGGACGCCCTTGTTCTTGAACGCCGAGCCCGTGAGCACTGGAACGATGGACTGCTCCAAGCAGCCTTTGCGAAGCGCCCTGAGAATCTCGTCCTCGGAGAAGTCGGTGTCGCCCTCGAGGAAGCGCTCCATCAGCGCATCGTCCACCTCGGAAACGGCCTCGATCAGCACTGCGCGAGCCTCGTCCGCCTGATCTCGATGGTCGGCAGGGATGTCCTCGACGGTCCACTCGGCGCCTAGATTGTCGTCTCTGAAGCGGTTCGCTTTCATGGCGACCAGGTCGATGACGCCTTCGAGCTCTGCCTCTTGGCCGAGGGGAAGCTGCACTGCGACCGCGGGTGCGACGAGGCGATCCTTGATCGACTGAAAGGCGCTCGGAAAGTCAGCCCCTGCCTTGTCCATCTTGTTGATGAAGCAAATGCGGGGCACCCCGTATCGGTCGGCCTGGCGCCAGACCGTCTCAGACTGCGGCTCGACGCCCTCTTTGCCGTCGAACACCGCAACAGCGCCATCGAGGACACGCAGCGAACGCTCGACCTCAATCGTGAAGTCGACGTGGCCGGGCGTGTCGATGATGTTGATCCTGAACTGCTCGCCACCGTAGGGGCCCGCACCTGGGCGCCAGAAGCAGGTGGTCGCGGCCGACGTGATCGTGATGCCGCGCTCCTGCTCCTGCTCCATGTAATCCATGGTCGCAGCGCCGTCGTGCACCTCGCCGATCTTGTAGTTGACACCCGTGTAATACAGGATGCGCTCGGTCGTCGTCGTCTTGCCCGCATCGATGTGGGCCATGATGCCGATGTTCCGGGTCTTATCGAGTGCGTACTTCCTGGACATTGGATTCTGTGAGCTCGACTCGTCAGACTATGGCGCTTCACATAGAAAACCCCCTCCGACCCAGAAGCCACCCTCGGGCTTCCACAACTCAGAGAGGGTTTCGAGAGGCACATCGGTTGCGGCGCGCGGCCGCGGTCTTCCCGGTGACTCTCTCTATGTCAGCGTCGTCATGAGTTCAGCTGCTGCTCCTTGTCCGAGGGGTTTCCGTAGACCTTCCCAGACGCCAAAAAGTTCCTACCAGCGATAATGGGCAAACGCCTTGTTGGCGTCGGCCATCTTGTGTGTGTCTTCCCGCTTTTTAACGGCGTTCCCTCGCCCCTGCGAGGCTTCCATGAGCTCCGCCGCGAGACGTTCCTCCATGGACTTCTCGCCGCGTGCCCTCGAATACTGAACCAGCCATCGCATGGCGAGCGCATTGCGCCGGTCGGAACGAACCTCGACGGGGACCTGATAGGTCGCGCCGCCGACACGACGGCTCTTTACTTCGACGCGCGGCTTCACTGCATCGAGCGCCTTTTTGAAGACATCGAGCGGCTCGTCCTTGTAGCGCTCTTCGATGATGTCGAAGGCCCCGTACAAGCACTTCTCGGCCGTGGATCGTTTGCCGGCGAGCATCAGCGAGTTGACGAACTTCGCCACGAGCTGGTCGCCGTACTTGGCGTCCGGGATGATTTGCCTTTTGGGTGCGCTTACTCGACGACTCATGACTCAGATTTGCTCAGGCTTTGGGGCGCTTTACGCCGTACTTGGAACGTTTGTTGACGCGATTGGCTTTGTTGGTGTTCGACGGGCCGGCTGCTCCGGTGGCGTCGAGCGTGCCGCGCACGACGTGATAGCGAACGCCGGGTAGATCTTTTACGCGACCACCGCGAATGAGCACTACCGAGTGCTCCTGAAGATTGTGGCCCTCGCCCGGGATGTAGGTCGTCGCCTCGATGCCGTTCGAAAGACGAACGCGGGCGACCTTGCGAAGCGCCGAGTTCGGCTTCTTCGGAGTCGTCGTGTACACGCGAACGCACACACCTCGCTTTTGCGGGCAGCGCTGAAGCGCCGGCGAGTCCGTTTTCGATTTGATCTGTTTGCGTCCCTTGCGGACGAGCTGGTTGATCGTGGGCATAACTATCCGAAAAAGCGTGCAATTCCCTGGAAACGCGCAAGTTCCCCGCGCGCTGAAGGGAGCGAAGGATAGGCGCGAAAGCCCCGCTGTCAAGCGAAGTGTTCAGCGAATTGCGATGGAGACATAAGTGTTTGAAATAAATAACTTTTCAGCAGAGATAGAGATCAGAAGTCAACGCGCAATTTGCCGCCGGTCAGCCCCATCTGGAGTCGAAGCTGGGGCCCGCGGCTCTGGGGGCTTCGGCGCTCATCCGGCAACTCCCGGGGCCTGCTGCTTCGAATCACCGGCCTGAAACGAACCTGCGCCTCGACCACCCCAGCGACGGCAAAGCTCAGGAGCGCGCCGACGCTGACCCAATTGCCGATGCGGAGCGCCTTCTCCACCCGCCGCGCGCGATCGATTTCATTGGGTCCCGGGTTCTCGTCGCGGAGGGAATTGTGGCCGATGAAGGTGGCGATCGACGCCGCGAGAAACGCGCTTTCGGTCGTGGCAAACATGATTCCCAACTTCCGGTTTTCGTTCTGAAACTGACCGGCACCAAACGGGATCGCCGCAATCCAACGGGAGTTGACCTTCTCGACCGTCTGCTCGGAAAGAAGCTTCTCGAGCTCCTCGATGCGCTGCTGCTGCCGGATCAGGTCCTCGACCTCCTGAGATCGCTCCCGCTTTCTTCGGGCTAGCTCGAGAGCATCGCGACGTGCGCGTTCCGCCCTGACCTTCGTCTGTACCCCTTGAAAGGTCTGCACGACCGCCTCGGGAAAAGCGACGGGGTCGATGTCGTAGTCCGGATCCTCTTCGAGCAGCAGCCGAAATTGCTCCCGGGCCGCATCCTTTTTTCCGAGGAAGAGATAGGTCGCGCCCAGATATTTCCGGGCCTCCAAACGGACGACCGGATTCGCGGCACGGGGAACGACCCCCCCGACCAGAGACTCGAGCCCTCTCGCGGCCTTGCTGTAGCTCTGTCTGTCGTAGCTTCGACGCGCCGACTCGAAGTCCGAAAGCTCGTCGGCCGCGACAGGCGGCGCGAACGCTGCCATCAACAGGAAGACCAAAGCTGAAAGCGCGGGCCGCGGGATCACCTTAGGCGGGTTCTACGGGGTTTCGCCGTCCCTCTCAAGCTTGAAGGAATGCTCGGTCAGATCCGCTCCGGCACGCAGCTTCACGACCGTCCGGTACGTTTGATAGCCCGGCGCACGGATCTGCACCTGCGCGGCGGTCTGAAGCGTCCGCATCGGGATCCGAAGGATTTCACGTATTCTTCCGCTGACCGTACGATTCCCGGGAAGCGTGATGCGGACGACCGCATCCGCGGGCGCCGGGCCCTTGAGGTAGAGCCTCGCGGGCTTGTAGCGAAGCTTGACCGAGAGCTCGAAGTCGCGCGCGCCCGGTGGAATCCGCCTTCGGACGACACGGTCTTCGCAGCAGCCTTCGGCGCCGACGAAGCGAAAGGTGTGATTGCCGACCTTGAGACGGATCCGCTGAAAATCCGGACCGTACGGCTTGAGAGGGCTTCGGTTGACGCTGATTGAGACATTCGGGGGCGTCGGTTTGAAGACCACCCATCGCCGGCCGTTTGGCGTCACGTCCTTTTTGGCTTCGTCTTCGGAGACTTTCTCATCTGCGGTAGCACGTTCGTCTTGGCTGAGGATCGGCGGGGGAGAGTCGATGGGCTCGGCTGACTCGCTGGGCATGCCGCTGCTGTCCTGTTCGGCTGCCATAGCGATTTCCGTCTCGGGGGGCACCCTGTCGGAGCGGCGCCAGCTGAGATACGCGAGGCCGGCGAGCGACAGCACGAGGCCCGAGGCGACGAGCGCAATGATCAGGCTCGCGCGGCGGCGGCGTCCTAGGCTCCCGAGCAGTTTGAGCGCGCGCTCATTGCCGTCGTCGAGCGCTAGAACGCGGCTCAGCGCAGCCTGGGCCTTCGACACCTGACCCGCTCTTGCGGCTGCCGCCCCGAGCGCCAACAGCCTCTGAACCGCATTCTCCTCGAGCTCCGTGGTGACCTCATTCGGCTCGGCCAAGTAGCGGGCGAGGGTTTCGTCAGGATCGTCGATCTCCATTTCGGTGAGGAAGCCTCGAAGACGGTCAGCCATCTCACCGGCGCTCTGATAGCGTTCGGCAGGCGCGCGTGAGAGCGCCTTGTTCATGATTTGGGCGAGCTCTGCTCCAACCGAAGGACGGAGGCGAAGCGGGTCGGGGTACTCGCCCTCGAGCAAGAGCTTCAACAAGTGGTGGGGGTTGCGGCCGATGAAGGGCAGACGGCCGGTTGCGCAGAAATACAAGACCGTACCGAGCGAAAAGACATCGCTCCGGGCGTCCGAGGTTCCGCCCTCCACTTGCTCGGGAGCCATGTGACCCGGGGAGCCGAGGATCTGACCCGTGACGGTAAACGTATGCGCGTCGACCATGTACGCGATCCCGAAGTCGGTGAGCTTCACGAAGCGGTCTTCGTGAATGAGCACGTTCTCGGGCTTCACATCGCGGTGAATGATGCCCTTGGCGTGCGCTGCCCCGAGCGCGTCGGCGAGCTGAAGCGCGATGCAGGCTGCGATTTCGGCCGGCAGCTCCCGTTGCTTCAGGACGAAGTCCTTCAGCGTGGGCCCGGTGAGCAACTCGGCTGCGATGTAGGTCTCGTCGGAGGCCTCTCCGCTGTAGTCGTAGATCTCGAGGATGTGGGGATGCCGGAGCTTCGCGACGCTCTTGGCTTCGCGCGTGAACCGAGCGCGGGCCTCGCTGGTGCGCTGAAGATGTGGATGCAGCACCTTGAGGGCAACGAACCGATCGAGCGAGCTATCGCGCGCTCGGTAGACCGTAGCCATTCCACCGTGGCCGATCTCGTCGAGAACCTCGTACTTCTCCAGCTTGCGTAACATCTGCCCGGGAGCTTGCAGGGTAACAGGTTCGGGCAACGCTACGTCATCCTTCTACAGCGGCTCGAGCGCAGAGGGGACGCAGAACTCGAAATCGTCACGGATGCTCACGCCATCGTCGCCCCCAGCGACGATGAACGCGCCACTCTCCAAGACCAGACCGCCGGCGCCGGCTCGTGGAACCTGCATTTCCAACACCGGCTGGATCTCGACATTGGCGTCGTTCCACACGACCTCCTCCACCATCGAGGAGCTTTCACCCCCGACGAGCAGCGCGCTGTCCGCGGGCTGTAGAACGTCCAGGCGCGCCGCCGTCCAAGCTGGTCCGACGCCCGCCACGCAGGCGCTCGGGCAGCCATCGAAGCGAAGGCTGTCTTGTCGCACCGCTCCTGCGGCATCCGTGCCGCCGACCAGGATGGCCCGGCTTTCGCCGTCGCTGACGAGCAGACCGTCCTCGCGGACGCCGTCCATGACGCCCTCGACCGGCTGGCCTGTCGCAGCGCCATCGAAAAGGAGCTCGGCGTCCCCCTCGGCGTCCCCGCCAACGACCAGGACGTCGGTGCCGAGTGCCGTGGCTGCTGGACCGGCGCGCGGCCTGCTCAACTGGAGCGACGTCACCACAGCGCCGGGGGCGACCAGCGATACTTCCGACCGCGCTTCGCCTCCCGACTCGCCGCCGATCACCATCGCTCCGACGCCGCGAACGGACACGAGCGCCGAGCTCGGCCCGGCGCCGCTGTGAAGCACCACCGGTACGATTCGCCGTGTGGGGTCGAGCATGTTGAAAACGAACGGCGCGGCATTCGCTGAAACGACCAAGATCTCGGCTTCGTCGACCGATACCGCCCGCGTTTCGCCGAGGTCGGACACCGAGAGGTCGTCGCTGAAGAGCCGGGACTCCCACTCGAGTAGATCGAAGAACTCGATCTGCGCATCCGATTGGCCGGTGCCGCCTGCAATCAGAGCGAAGGTCCCAGAGCGCACCATTCCGAACAACGCGCGGGGCGCCTCCAAGAAATCGAACGTGACCCGCTCGCACGAGGAGGGCGCGGCAGTGACCAGGCGAAGCAGACCGGCGCTCGCCGTCGGGACGAATATCGGCGAGGCGCTCGAGAGCTCGGTGGTCGCTCCCGCGATCTCGACCCGAATCCGGGTTGGGCGAGTGAAGGCTGCAAACTCGAGCAGCGCGTCGAAGTCGCCGTCGGTGATCGGAAACTCGTACTCCTGAGCCGGAAGCTCCCCTTCCTGGATGCCGATACGCAGCGTCGTGGCATCTGTCTCGGCCGCCGGGTTGCCGTTGCCACCGTCCACGATCCGCGCCTCGAAGACGAACCTCGCTACGGACTCCTGGCAAGAAAAGGCCGCCACCGAGAGAAATCCAAGTAAGAGCATTCGGCGGATCACGGCGAGAGGTTGCGTTAACGGTTCGCCGCGAGCAAGTAGATCAGCGCAGTGTGGGCCGAACGCCTTGCTTCAATCGATGAGCTCGCAGTGGCGCGGCGCCTGCGCGCCGAGCCCGGGTTCGCCTGGCTGGATTCGAACCGAAGCGAGGCGCGCGACGGACGATTTTCGTTTCTCGCCGCTTGGCCGTCGGACGAAATTCGAGTGGAGTTCGGCGCCGACGCGCCTTTTGCTGCGCTTGAAAAGGTCAACCAGCGAAGCAAAGGGTCCGTCCCCGACGGGCCCAGGCCGGGCGAAGTGCCCGCCTGGATCGGCTACATCGCCTACGACGCATTCTGGTCGTCGCCGGTGCGGGGGGAGCCGCGCTTCGATCGCGGGTCGGCGGCGGTCATGCTGTTTCGGCGCTACCCGGCTCTGCTTGCAATCGACCACGAAGATGGCGAAACCTGGGTCGTTGGCGACGATCGCGACGCTTGTCGTCTGTTTTGCGCCCGCTTGAGCGAGGGTCACGAAGTTGAAACCACGCCTCCACGCGTCGGCCCAATCGAAGTGGACGACGCGAAGGAACACCGCAAATCGATCGTCAAGGCTCTCGAGTACATCGGAATGGGCGAGGTCTACGAAGTCAACGTGGCTAGGCGTTGGTCTGCGCCCTTTGCCGGCGACGCATTAGAGCTTTGGCAAGCCATGCGCATCGCAAGTCGGGTGCCGCTCGGACTGTTTTTCGACGCGGGGGACCATGAGGTGCTCGCGTGCACCATGGAGCGATTCATTCAATGGGACGCGGGAAGCAGGACGCTGGTGACCCGCCCCATCAAGGGGACGATCCGCCGCGAAACCACGGACGACGGAGCGTCACAACGCCTGCGCGCCGATCCGAAAGAGCAAGCCGAGCATTCGATGATCGTCGACCTCATGCGGAACGACCTCGGCCGAGTCGCAGAGATCGGAACCGTGAGGGTCGAGGATCCCCTCCTCGTCGAACCGTTTACCGGGCTCTACCACCTCGTGAGCACGGTGAGCTGCGTCACCCGACCCGACGTTTCACTTCAGGCCATTTTGGAAGCGACCTTTCCTCCAGGCAGCGTCACCGGAGCACCCAAAGTGCGTGCCCTCGAGATCATCGAAGAGCTCGAGAAACACCCGCGTGGAATCTACTGCGGCGCCCTGGGGTTCATCGATCACGACGGCGGGCTATCGCTCGCGGTAGCGATTCGGACCGCGACGGTATCCGATGGTCGGGTGGACTATTGGGCGGGCGGCGGCATCGTCGAGGCGAGCGACCCGGACCGGGAGATAGCCGAAACGGAGCTGAAAGCGCGCGTCTTTCTCGATGCTGCAGAGTCGCTACGAGGAGGCGGAAAGCGGTGACCGATCCAATCGAAGACATCCTGGATTTCTGGTTCGGCGAGCTCGACGAGCAGGGATGCGCGAGCCCCGATCACCGGAAGCGCTGGTGGACCAAGTCCGACGCGTTTGACGAGTCGATTCAGCACCATTTCATCGACGACTATGAGGCGATCGTGATTGGAGATAGGGAAGCTTGGCGAAGCACCGCGCGCGGCGCCTTGGCGTACATCCTCGTGCTCGATCAGTTTTCGAGAAACATGTTTCGCGGGACCCCGAAGATGTTCGCCGCCGACGCGCTTGCACGCGAGGTTTGTCGTGAGGGCCTCGATGCTGGCTTCGATGCCGAGCTGTCCTTCGATGAACGCGTCTTTTTCTATCTGCCCCTCGAACACAGTGAATCGATGGACGATCACGAGCTCTGCCTGCAGCTCTTTGACGGTCTCGTTGGCTCGGCGCCGACGCAGCTCGAAAAAGACGCCAAGTACTACTTGGACTTCGCGGAGCGGCACAAGGCGATCATCGAGCGATTCGGACGCTATCCGCATCGAAACGAGATCCTCGGCAGGGCGAGTAGCGACGAGGAAGCCAAGTTCCTGCAAGAGCCAGGCTCGTCGTTCTAGTCTAGCTTTCTTCTAATTCGCATCGACACGAGGGCTCGCGAGCAGGGCGAGCAGAATCAGCCCAGGGGTTGGCGCAACACTTCGCCAAGGCTGGCGTGGATTCGACCCTCGGTGTTACAAACCCCGAGGCATACCAATGCACGAGACCCTCGAAATCATCCTCAACGTCTCGATTGCGGTGTTCATCGCAGGCGTCCTCTTCAGCGCGGGTCTGGAGGTCACGTTCAAGCAGGTGTTTACGCCGCTCAGAAACGCTCCGGTCGTGGCCCGTGCGCTGCTCGCCAACGTGATCCTGACCCCGCTCATCGTCTACGGAATGAGTCTCTGGTTCCCTCTCGAGCGTCCGTACATGATTGGCGTTCTGCTCTACGGCTTCGCGGCCGGCGCGCCTTACACACCCAAATTGGTTGGCGTCGCAGCCGGCGACGTGCCCAACTCGATTGCTGCAACGATGCTGCTCACCGTCTTGACGATCATCTACATGCCCCTCGTTTTGCCGTTCCTCATCCCTGGGACGGAGATAGGGGTCTGGGCAATCGCCAAGCCGCTGCTCCTTCAGATGTTCGTGCCTCTGGTGATCGGGCTCGCGATCCGGCACTTCAAAGACCGCTTGGCAGCGAAAATGCTGATGCCCGCCAATCTCGTGGTCAACGTTTCGCTGGTCCTCTTCCTGGTCCTTGCCGTCGTACTTCACGGCGACGAGCTCTCGGCTACGATTGGAACAGGGGCAATCACGTCGGCCATCGTGCTCACTCTCGCTGCATTTGGGGTCGGGTATCTGCTCGGCCCAGGAGGTCGAAAGGGCAAGGTGACCCTCGGCCTCATCACCACGGCGCGCAACATCGGTGCGGCGGCAACCATCGCCACCGCCAATTTCAAAGACGATCCGCGGGTGCTGATTACCGTGGCCGTCTGCATGTTCATCGTGTTCGCCCTCGCGTTCCCCGTGGCAAAGCTCTACTTCAACAAGCAACTGTCGCCGTCCTAGAGTATCGGAATGCCATGAAGCATCGTCTACGAAATCACATGGAAGAGAGCGGAGCCATGAGTCCGGGGATAGCGATCGTTTCCATCGCCGCCGTCTTGCTGATGTTCGCGTGTACCAAGGACGGGGCGACGCGTACCTCGCAGACCGCCGGTGTGGCCCCGAGCGCAGACGAGGCCGCCGCCATTGCCGAAGAGGCGTACATCTACGCCTTCCCGATGATGGAGAACTACCGAACCATGTACGCTCAAGCCATCGATCGAAACGCGCCTGGGTACCTGGGCGGCTTCAACGAGATGGTTCACGAGACGGAGCTGCTCGGGCCCGAGTTCAAAGATATCGTTCGTCCGAACAACGACACGATGTATTCCTTTGCCTGGCTGGACCTGCGGGCACAGCCCCTCGTCATCACTGTTCCGGAGATCGGGAATCGCTACTACTCCGTCCAGCTCGTCGACATGTTCACGCACAACTTCGGCTATATCGGCACCCGCGCAACCGGCACCAATGCCGGCAGCTATGTAGTCGCCGGCCCGGAGTGGAGCGAGACCAGGCCTCAGAACGCAAGCGCCGTCTTCCAAGGCGAGACCAGCTTCGTCTACTGCATCATTCGAACCGAGGTGCGCGGCCCCGACGATGTCGCCGCCGTGGGAGCACTACAGAAGCAGTTCCGCCTTACACCGCTGAACGTGTTCCTCGGGCGGACGGGAGCACCAGCAGCGACCGGAATCACGTTCCCGATGTACAACCCAAGTCGTGCGAAGTCAGCCGAGTTCGTAGACTTGCTGAACTTCCTCTTGACAGGAGTCGTGATCGCGCCGGAGGAACGAGAGCTCATGACCCGCCTCTCCGAAATAGGGATTCGCGCCGGTGCACTCGGTGCGTCGCGTTCATTTAGCCCCGAGCTCCGAGCTGCGATCGATCGAGGAGTTGGCCAGGGCATGGTGGCGATCGACGAGGCTGCGTACGACCCAGGCCGGCTGCAAAGCGTCACGGTGCGCGAGGGTAACGGCTGGCAAGGGATTGCGGGCTTGTTCGGGCCTGGAGACTTGATGCGGACCAAGTACGTGGCGCGTGCGGTGGCGGCCAAAGTCGGCTTGTATGGAAACGACGTGGAAGAAGCGTACTACCCCGTGGCCAACGTGGACGCTTCGGGCCAGCCGTTGGATGGCTCGAAGAAGGCCTACGTGATGCGCTTCGAAAGCGACGCGCTCCCGGCGGTCGATGCCTTTTGGTCGATGACGATGTACAGCCTGCCGGACCAGCTCATGGTCGAGAACCCAATTGCGCGTTATTCGATCGGCGATCGAAGCAAGCTCGAGTACGACGAAGACGGCTCGCTCACCCTCTACATCCAGCGGGAGTCGCCCGAACGCGCAAAAGTGAGCAACTGGCTTCCGGCGCCCGACGGGGCGTTCTCTCTTCAGTTCCGGATGTACCTGCCAAAGGCGGAGTCCTTAGACCCGCTCTACCTGCCGCCAGCGGTCAAACCATCGAGATGAGAGCCGGCTATTGCGTTGCCATCCAGCCGGGTAACGGTTCGCTTCTTCGCACGAACGAGATCGCATTGGTTCCGGAGCGACCAACCATCACGGCCTCGATCAGCGGAGGACTGATATCAGGACCGGCTGCGTGCCATTCCACGATGAAGTTCGCTCCGGAGCCTCCGGCGACATCGTGCCGCTCGACGAGAAAGTCGATGGTTTGAAGCGGCCCCAGTGCGATCAAACGGTCGACGAGCTTCTTCGAGAGCTTGCCATCGGTGTCGTAGTACTCCACCGCGCTGACGTAGACCGGATGCCGAGGGTCGATGTTTCGAATGCTCAGCGTTGCCTCGAGAAGGTAGGGACGCCCGCCGTCGTAGTAGATGTGCGAGTAGACGGGGACGTAGGCCGCCTGGTGCACGGTGAGCGACCGGACGGTTACGTCCGTCGCCAAGTACGCGTCGAGGTTCGGCGGGGCGTACGACCTCGGCGGTTCGAACTGCACGCTGTCGCGGATCGCGTCGAGCCGCTGCTCCGTATTGCTCCGACTGCGCGAATAGACGAAGGCTATGAACGCGATGGCGAGCAAAATGAGCACTCGAACCCCATGCTCCGAGAACCACAATAGCCACTCCGGATATTTCTGATCGTCGCCCACGGATGCACTCCCTACTCGTCCGGGGTATCGCACTAACGAGGGGCCCCCTGCAAGCGCTAGGTTCGCAATTTGAGGGGGCGCGCATGCGTGTTATGAGGAGACTCGCTCCCGGGTCGTCTAAAGGCAGGACAACAGGCTTTGGACCTGTGAATGGTGGTTCGAATCCACCCCCGGGAACCAGGTTGCATCATGCGAACTCTCGCAATTCTAAGCGGTTTCTTTTTGGCTGGGGCTCTTGGAACGGCCTGCAAAAAGAGTGATGGCTCACCGAGCACCGTTACACCAGCATCCGCACGGGCCGGTTTGAACTGCGACCATGACCTGGAGTCCAATGCACTGGCCAAGCACAGTTGGCCCTACCCCGCCGATCATCGCAACCTTCGCTGGGGTGAGAAGTATCAAAAGATGCGGCTCAAGTTTAAGCCGACATCGGCCGCGTTCGTGACAGCAACCGTGACGTGGAAATCAGGCGAGCTCATCGTGGTGGAAGACAGCGAGGTGCGGATCATCAAGCCGCGTCGCCTGATCGCCAAGCGAGATCTGTACGTGAAACGCAAGGTTTGGGACCAGGGGATCCAAGTAGAGCGCGAGCTCTTGGCCGTGGCGGAAGGCCAAGTCGGCTCCTTCCTGTTCTACAATTCACGGGGCATGTGCATGGTGGGCACCGAGGGAGGCCCGGCCTGGACGCAGTGCACCCTGGACGACGCGTTCGAAGGGCTGAGCCATGAAGAGCCACAGGCGTGCGCGGAGGTCTGGTGGGTCAAAGTCCGAAAGAGCAAGGCCAATCAGGGATGGATGCCCGTGATGCCTGGTCTCATGGAACGAGTGCCGCCGCGGTCCGACGCAGCCAAATGAATGTCTCCTGATTGCCCTTTGGGCCGGTCACGACGCTGTCTGCTTCGGCGATCAGCTCGAAGCCCAGCTGCTCTGCATCCGCCACCAGGTTCTCGATGGCCTCGCGGCGCTGCGCGGGGTCGCGGACGACACCGCCCTTTCCGACCTTGCCATGTCCGACTTGGAACTGCGGTTTGACCAGCGCAATCACCTCGCCGTCGGTACGCAGCAGTGACCGAGCCGCCGGAAGAAGCTTCTCGAGCCCGATGAAGGACGCGTCGATCACGACGAGGTCAACGCGCTCGGGCAAATCGGCGGGCTCGAGATACCGCGCGTTGCAGCGCTCCATCACGACGACGCGCGCGTCCCGGCGCAGCTTGTTGTGAAGCTGCCCGTACCCCACATCGATGGCGAAGACCCGAGCGGCGCCGCGTTGAAGCAGGCAGTCGGTGAAGCCTCCGGTGGAGGCGCCGAAGTCGGCCACGGACTTGCCTGCCGGCTGGTAGTCGAACGCGTCGAGCGCTCCTGCTAGCTTCACTCCGCCCCTGGACACGTAGGGGTGGTCCGGCTCGCGGACCTCCAGCGGGGTCGCGGGATCGAGCGACTCCCCGCTTTTTTCGACGCGACGGCCTGCGGCAAAGACCTTGCCGGCCAAAATCAGAGCCTGCGCCCGCGTCCGCGAAGGGACCAAACCTCGATCGGTCAACAATACGTCGGCGCGAACCTTCGCCACGCCGTAAGACTGGACTAACTTTCTTTGGAAAGCGAACGGCGCTATCTTGGGCGCATGGCGCGCAACGTGCTCATCGTTCTCGGCATCGGCTCCATCGCCTGGGCCATGCTCTCCCTGTTCTTCGCGGGTACTTTCCTGCCGGACTGGATGGGACTCAGCGATATGTCGCGCGGTCCCCTCTACATCGAGTCCATGGCGGTCAACGTCGGCCTTTGGTCTGCACTGGGCGCATTCGCGGTTCTTGGCGCCGCGTTTCAGCGGCTGCGCTTGGCTGCAGTGCTCACCTTCATCGTATGCGGAGCCGGATTCGCGGGTGGGCGAATCCTCGCGATGGTTCAGGGCGCAAGGCCCGACATTCACATCGTCATCGGGCTGGCGTTGGAAGTAGGCATCGTCGTTGCGGCCTCCGCGGCCTATATCTCCGAGAAGACGAGGATCGCCCGCGAGGCCAAAGAGCTGAAGAAAGCCGAAAAGGCAGCGCTCGAAGCAGCCCTAGCCGCCGAGAACGCCGCACGCACCCCCGAAGCGGCAGCGCCCTCCGCCGTCCAACAGCCGTAAGCGATCCCAGCTAGAGCGCGCGTCAGAGAGGCGGGCGTCAGAAAGGGATATCGTCGTCGCCGAAGTCGTCCGTCGGTGGAGCGCTGCCGCCTCCACCCCCACCGCCGCATGCGCCGAGGGTTACGAGACAGACAACGCCAAGCCAGCGGACCGTGCACTTTCTGGTGTTCATTTCGATTCACCTCAAACAGCTCCCCAGTACAGATTGATCGTGGAGTCGATCGACGTCAATGCGAGCTCATACCAGGCGAGTTGTGAAG
>SHLP01000093.1 GCA_004283055.1 Deltaproteobacteria bacterium | reverse complement strand
ATTCCTACGAAGACGTCTTCGGCAACCACGTGCTGAGCTTTCAGATCAGCCAGCCGTACACCGAGCTCTGGGTCCGGGCGTTTTCGAAGGTTCGGACGCACCGCGTCGAGACCCAGTCCGCGCTTCGAAGCACGCGCATCCCCTTGGTGTGGATGCCCTGGCAGCGTCAGATGATGAACCCTTTCTTGCTGCCGCCCGAGCTCCCGGAAACGGAGCTCCGTGAGCTCTCCGGCTTTGCGATGAGCTTTGCGGCGCGCCGCTCGTACGATCTCCTCGAGACGCTCATCGATCTCAACGAAGCACTGCACCGCGACTTCAAGTACCTCTCCGGTTCGACCACTCTCGAGACTTCGCCGTTTGACGTCTTCCAAGAACGCCGCGGCGTCTGTCAGGACTTCGCCAACCTGTTCATCTGCCTCGCGCGCCTGCTCGGCGTGCCCGCCCGCTACCGAGTCGGCTACATTCACACCGGAGCGGCGTACCACAATCAGATTCAGTCCGAAGCTTCACATGCCTGGGCGGAGGTCTACTTGCCGTCGGTGGGCTGGCGGGGCTTCGACCCGACCAACGGCTGCCTAGTGGACCTCGATCACATCCGAGTCGCTACGGGGCGCAACTACCGGGACGCGACGCCGACGGCTGGAACGCTCTATGCAGGCGGCCACGGAGAGCAACTCGATGTCTCGGTGCGCGTCACACGGACAGATGAGGCGCTACCGGCCGGACCGCAGGACTCCCGACAGGCGCAGCAATAGAGCCTTTGCGAAGAAGCGCGCGCCACTCTTCGGCGCTGTGCGAGCAGGGCGTGGTGCTGTCGTAGAACTCACCGAACACCTGTAGAAAACGCTCGGGCTGGTTTTGGTGCGGAAAGTGTCCCGTATTGGAGAAGACCTCCAGCCGGCTCTCTGGCATCGCCGCATGCACTTGGTATGCATGGGCGACTGGGATCACGCCGTCTCGTTCGCCCCAGACCAAGAGCGTCGGCATGTCTCGGGCCAGGTAGCAGCGGTCGAGCATCGTGATCGCCTGGCCGCGCCAGTCGATGGCCGCGCGAAGTGTGCGCACAAAGGCTCTTCGTGAGGCGGCATTCGGAAGAGCATCGAAGACGCGGGTCAGCTGGTCGGCGTCATGCCCGATTTTCGTTTGGAGGGCCCGCAGGACTTTGAACCCGAGCTGGCCGAGAGGGCGTGCACCAGGGGCGCCCAGAAGCGGCAAGACGAGGTCCGCATTGGGTGCAGCGGCGAATCTCAGCATGGGATGGACTTCGTGGCTGACCCCACCGGTGCTGATGAGGACGAGTCGTTCGCAGCGCTCGGGAAACTGGTAAGCGAACTGCATCGCGACGCCGCCTCCCAGCGAGTGCCCAACGACGGTCACGCGGTCGATGTCGAGTACACTGAGCAGGTCCCGCATCGCGTTGGCGTAGGCGCCAATCGAGTAATCCGCGCGCGGCTTGTCTGACTGCCCGTGGCCGAGCAGGTCGGGGGCGATGACGGTGTGGTCGCGCGCGAGCGCCGGGATCAGGTCGCGCCAACTCTCGGAGCTGTCCCCGATGCCGTGAATCAACAGAAGCGCAGGTCCCTGTCCGGCGAGCACGAAAGCACGTCGATACCCGTGGATGGTTCGGTATCGAATTCCGTCCGAGTCGGTCATTGGAGCGGCCCGGAGCCGGCCTGGGAAACGAATGACGTTTTTCACGCTAGGGCGAGGATATCGTCGCTGGGGTGGCCTGGCACGCTCGCACCTGCCTCACAGGACGATGTTGCGGGGCAGACATGGCAAGGAAACCAAATAGAAATCACACCCCGTCGACAAACCTGCTAGTTCCAGTCTCATGAGGATCGCCGTCGACCATCTGACCGAGTATCGCTATGAGCGTCCCGTAGGGTTCGGCGAGCATTCGCTCTACCTTCGCCCGCGCGAAAGCCAGACGGTCCACGTTGCGTCGTTCTCGCTCGAGTGTTCGCCGGAGGCCAAGGTTCGATGGATGCGCGATTGCTTCAACAACGTCGTGGCCGTGACGAGCTTTGGTCTAGCGGAGGCCTCCTTGCTGTCGTTCCACTGCCGCATGGCGTTCGACGTCACCGAAGAGAATCCCTTTGATTTCATCCTCGAGCCCCGTGCCGAAGAGTTTCCGTTCAGCTATGACGAGCGCGAGAAGAGCGCGCTCCGGCCCTACCTCGAGCCCGAGGAATCGCAGCGATGGAAGATCTTGGACTGGGTTCGCGGAACGCTCGGCCTTTTTGCGCAGCGCCGAGACACGATTTCGTTCCTCACCGACTTGAACTTAGCGATTCATCGGAACATCGCTTACCAGCGCCGCGACGAGGAAGGAACGCAGAGCTCGAACGAAACACTCGCGCTTGGCAGCGGATCGTGCCGCGACATGGCCGAGCTTCTGGTCGCGACGAGCAGGCAGCTAGGCCTCGCCGCACGATTCGTGAGTGGATATCTGTTCGAGCCCGAGGCTTCGGACGGGACAGTCGGGTTCAACCGCGCCGCTGGTTCGATGCACGCCTGGGCTGAGGTCTACCTTCCGGGCGCGGGCTGGCGGGGCTTCGACCCCACCAACGGAATTCTCACCGACCACCGCTTTTTGACCTCCGCGGTGGCGAACCGTCCGGACTGGGTCAATCCCATCCAGGGCAGGTATTTCCATTCCGGTCAGGTCGACTCCGAGATGAGCGTGCGTCTGACAGTCAGCGGCGCCGTGTGACCGCGGGTGTCGAAGAGCTGTCGCGCAGGGTCGAGACACTACTCGACGCGCAGAAGCTTTTGCTCACCATGGGAGGGGAGCCCACGTTCATCCCCGAAAAACCCGACGCAGCGGAATGGAATCAAGAGGCGCTCGGGCCGGAGAAGCTCGGCTACGCTAGGCGCCTGGCGTCTCGCTTGCTCGGCGAGCTCTACCCCGGTGGCCTGGTCATGCAGGTCTACGGGAAGCAGTACCCGGGGGAGCCGCTTCCGCGTTGGGTCGTTTTGATGCTCCATCGCAACGACGGAGTGCCTTTGTGGAGCCGTCCCGAGATCTTCCAGCTCGATGAAGCGACCCATTCGAACGACGCCGAGGGCGCGCGAAAGTTCATGGAAGGGCTCGCCGACGAATTGGGCCTCGGCGGCCGTCCCATACCCTGTGTCGACGAGGATGCGCTCGAATTCCCGCACGGCTGGGCGCTGCCGATCGACTGGTCCGAGCACGGATGGACATCCGATGACTGGCCGTTTACGGCGACGGAGCCAATCGTCCCCGTGCCGGGGAAGAGCCCGCTCGGCCTCCGCCTGCCGCTCGGCGAGCTCGAAGAGCACCACCTCCGACGCGCGCTCACGGTGGAGGCCCGCGACGGAGAGATGCACGTTTTCATTCCGCCGCTCGAGTTCGAGGCGTTTGCGCCTCTGATCGAGGCCGTCGAGCGTGTTGCGGTCAGCGAGGGAACCCAGGGGCTGATGCTTTGCGGCTACCGTCCTAGCGAGGCGTCGGAGGTCACTGCGCTCGGGCTTGCGGCAGACCCGGGTGTGCTCGAAGTGAACCTACCGCCCACGCGCTCCTGGCAGAAGTACGATGGCATCCTTCGCGCCGTCACGCGCGCCGCGGCGCAGGAGGGACTGTTCACCCTGCGCCGTCACCTCAACGGCCAGGTTCAGGGGACGGGCGGCGGCGCCCACGTGCTCTTTGGAGGCCCAAGCCTCGAGCAGAACCCGTTCTTTCAGCGTCCTGACCTGATCGCCAGCATCATCCGTTATTGGCAGCGACACCCGTCGCTTTCGTATTTTTTTTCGGGTCAGTATGTCGGTCCGGGGTCGCAGGCGCCTCGAGCCGACGAGACCCTGGTCGGTAAGCTCTACGAGCTCGAGACGGCCTGCTTGGGCATCGACTCGCTCGACGGCCCTCCAGACCGCAGTTTCTTCGACCGCCTGTTTCGCAATCTGATGACGGACAGCGGCGGCAATACGCATCGGGCCGAGATTTGCGTCGACAAGCTCTGGAACTTCGACTCTCCGACGGGCCTCCAAGGTTTGATCGAGCTTCGCGCGTTCGAAACCATGCCTGACGTTGGCCATCAGTCGATCTCAGCGCTCTTCGTTCGCGCTATCCTTGCGATGCTCGCAGACAGGCCCTGCACGGAGCCGCTCATTCGCTGGGACGGAACGCTCCATGATGCGTACATGCTTCCGACCCTCCTCTTGCAGGACCTTCGAGCGATTTGTACGGACCTGGCGACAGCTGGGCTCGATTTCGACATCGGCTGGCTGCTGCCGCTCCTCGAGCAGCGCTTCCCCGTGCTCGGTCGCTTCGAGCTCGACGGCGGCGAAGTGCTCGTCCGGCAGGCGCTCGAACCCTGGCCGCTGATGGCGGAGATCGCGGACGGAGGAACCACTTCGCGGGTCGTCGACAACTCCACCGATCGCATCGAGATTTCGGTCTCGAATCCCGAGGCGTTTGGGGACCGCAGGGTCGTGGTTGAAGGCATCGCACTCGCAATGCGCGAGGTTGACGGGACGCTCGTCGGGGGTGTGCGCTACAAGTCGGCGAGCGGCTGGCCTGCATTTCACCCGCACATCCCAGTGCAGTCGCCTCTCAGGCTCGAGCTCGTCGACGGCGCGAATCGTGTCCTCGCGGCGAGTCGATACTACTACTGGAACCCCGACGCGCCCCGCTATGACGGCCCGCCTGCCGATCGCGACGAGGCTCGTCGGCGCAGGCTCGAGCGGTGGCAGACGTCGAAGGACCGCCTGGGCGCCAAGCTCATTCCGAGAGAGCCAGCCTATGCCCCCGAAAGCCACTACACGCTCGACCTTCGCCGGCAAGCGCTCGCTGAGTGAGCGTGCGAGTCAGCCGTCGACCAGACGAACGGACGGCGAGGGAAGAGGCAACTTCGGCAATTCGAGGAAGGAGGCCTTCAGGCTGTCCTGCCAGGCGCGCCGGAGTTGACGCAGATATTCGTCGTCCTCACCGAAGGTCACCTGGCTTCCGGGCCGCTGGGTCCCGGCGGAGTACAGCAGGAGGTCGATGGGAGGACCCACGCTCGCATTGCTTCGCATCGTCGAATCCATGGAGACGAGCGCGCAGCGGCCCGCGACCTCGAGGCTGAGCTCCTTCTCGATGATGCGATCCAGAATGGGCTTGCCGTACTTGTCCTCGCCAATCTGAAGGAACGGCGAATGACGCGAGACCGGGATGTAGTTGCCCTCGGGGTAGACGAGAAGGATCGAGTGGCCCCCGCCTTGGATTTGGCCGCCGAGGATGAAGCTCGCACCGGCCTGAAATTTCTCGTCCTTCACGCGCTTGCTGTGCTTGTGCTGCTCCTCACGGCTGACGCGGCCGATGTAGTCCGCCGCGTCGGTCAGGTGCTTTACGCTGTTGAGGCTCAGCTCGGCGCCGTTTTGCATGTCGTGGCGTAAGCGGGTCACGACCGCGCGGCTCGTCGCGAGGTTGCCTGCGCTCAGCAGGGTGAAGAATCGCCTGCCATCGCCACAAAAAGCGTGCATCTTCGCATAGGTGCTGATGTGGTCGACGCCGGCGTTCGTTCGGGAGTCCGAGACGAAGACCAGCCCTTCGTCGACTTTGACGGCTACGCAGTAGGTCATTGTGAGGACGCTACGGTAGCTGATGGGCGAGGTCAACCGTTGCAGAACGAGCAGGAATGCCGGAAAGTACCTGCCGGAGATCAAACGCCGATGATTCTGGATCGCTTCAAAGTAGAAGGGCGCGTCGCCCTGGTGACGGGCGCTGGGCGCGGCATCGGTCGTGGGGTTTCAATCGCCTTGGCGGAGGCCGGGGCCGATCTGGTTCTGGCAGCACGCCGCGAGCACACGCTTCGAGAGGTTGCGAGCATCGTCGAGCAAAACGGCCGGCGTGCGCTGGTGGTCCCCACTGACGTCTTGGTGCCCGAACAGCTCGACGCGCTCGCGGAGCGCGCGCTAGCGGAGTTTGGCGGCGTCGACTTTCTCGTGAACAACGCTGGAGGAACCCTTCCGGGGCCAGCCTTGCTCTGCACCGATGCCGAGCTCGACAAGGCATTTCACTTCAACGTGACCACGGCGTTTCACATGTCGCGCGCCCTAGCGCCGTCGATGGCCGAACGCGGGCGCGGCGCGATCGTCAACATCACCTCCGGCCTTTCCCATTTGGTGGACCATGGCTTCGTCGCGTACGGCACGGCGAAAGCTGCGATGTCGCACATGACGCGACTGCTCGCGCACGAGTGGGCGCCTCACGTGCGGGTCAACGCCATTGCGGTCGGCGCGACCCAAACCGATGCCCTGGCAATGGTGACGGCCGACAAAGCGCTCATGAAGCAGATGGAGGAGCTGACGCCGATGCGCCGGCTTGGCACCGTCGAGGACATCGGCGCGGCCGCGCTCTACTTGCTCTCCGAGGCAGGAAGCTGGGTGACCGGCAAGGTTCTCGAAGTCGACGGCGGCACGGTCGATTCCAACTGGCCGTTCGCCATGCCAAGCGGGCTCAGCGGCCCCAAAACGGAGTGAACCGTGAAGTCTGCTTGCATCGATGCGTTTTCGGACGATCCAGGCACCGTGGAGGTTCGCGAAGCCCCCGTGCCAAGGCCGGGAGCGGGTCAAGTGCGCGTTCGCATGCGCATGGCGCCGGTCAATCCGTCGGATTTCAACTACATGGATGGGATCTACGAGCGCTCGTTTGCTCGAATGATCTGGAATCGCGAATCGGACCGGCCGAGCGACAGTCCTGGCTCGGGGGAGCTCTTCCCGCGCCCGCCGTATTCCCTCGGCGTCGAAGGCGTCGGCATCGTCGAGGAATCGGGCGGCGGTTTTCTCGGGAGGCGTCTCGTTGGCAAGCGCGTTGCCGTGGTCAGCGGGCCGCCCAACGGGACCTGGCAGCAACAGACGCTCATCGACGCCCGCCGTGCGTTTCCGGTTTCGCGCTCCCTGAGCGATGCGCAGGCATGTTCCTTTTTCGTGAACCCACTCACCGCGCTGGTATTGGTTCGGCAGGTGCTTCAGGTTCCGAGGGGGGCCGTGCTGCTCCAAACGGCGGCGGGCTCGGCGCTCTCGCAGATGGTTCGAAACCTCGCCCTTGAAGATGGCTTTCGCGTGATCGACGTCGTGCGCAGCCGGGCTGGCGCCGAACGTTTGAGGCGGTCGAATGCGAAGTACGTCGTGGCCTTGGAGGACGAGGAGCTCCTCGATGCCGTCCATCGCATCGCGCCCGGCGGTGTGGGCTACGTCCTCGACTGCGTGGGCGGCCCCACCGGGTCGGAAGCGCTGCGAGCGCTGGCCCCGGGCGGGCGCATGATTTGCTACGGAACCTTGAGCCGCGAGCCGATCTCCCTGCCGCCCCGCGACATCATGATGCCGATGACCAGCGTCGAAGGGTTCTATTTGGCTGCGTACCTAGCGGAGCGAGCTCTTCTGCAGCGCCTCGTTCTGGTGCGCAAGACCGCGCAGCTCATCGGAAGCGGCGTCCTTGGCACCCCGGTCGAACGGGTTTATCCACTCGATGCGCTGCAGGAGGCACTCGAGCACGCGCGAAGGCCCGGGCGAGCAGGGAAGATCCTGCTCGACCTCAAATAGGTCAAGAGAGATGAAGCCACTGATCGTCGTATGCACAGACTTTTCGCCCTGCTCGGAGGTCGCGATCGAGCGAGCCGCCGAAATCGCTGGGCGCGACGGAGCGCGTGTGTTCTTGATTCACACCTACGAGCCCACCAAAGCGACCGCCTTCGGAGGCCCGTCCGTGGGGCAAGGCGATCGTGAGGCTTGGGACGAGAGCTCGATGCAGCGGCTCAGAGAAGCGCGCCACCGCTACTTCGGGGACTTGGCTGATACCGATGTGCAATACGACGCCATTCCGAGCTCGCATCCTTCGATCGAAATTTGCAGGATCGCGAAAGAAACGAAGGCGAGCCTGATCATCGTCGGCTCGCATGGACGCACCGGCGTGCTGCGCCGGCTGCTGGGCAGTGTCGCCGAAGCGACCGTACGCCACGCGCCCTGCAGCGTGTTCGTCGTTCGAGAGCCGGCTGAACCCGACGCCTAACAGGTGGGTGGTTCGGGCGCCGGCGTCGCGTGAAGGTCTAGCCGATCTTGGCTTTGATGTTGGCGAGGCGCTGTTTAATATCTTGGCCGAGCGCTTTGAGCTCTTCGCCGACTTCGTCAGCCTTCGCGTCGAAGCGTTGCTCGAAATCGGCGATGCGTGGCTGAATCTCGTCCCAGGCGTCCTTCGCGTCCATTCCAGCGAGATGCAGCTTTAGCTTGATCTCGTCGGCGGCGCGCTTCAGGTCGTCCCGGGTTGCTTCAAGGTCTTGCTTCAGTGTCTTGTCTGCTTCTTCGGCGCTCATGGTCGACTCCTTTGGGGGGAACGGGTTGATACCAGCAGTGCAGCGAACGTGCCAAACGCGGGTCTTTGGTTTTCGCGGACTTGGGGGCCAAGAGGCGCACAATCTTCGTTTTCTGCCCCGGAAGGCGCAGGTTTGGCGCGAGCCCCAGGAGCATGGTTTCGGGGTTTTCAAGCTGCTGTGCAATTTCGGTAGCGCTATCGCGGCGCGCCGGGCAGAACAATCATGACCGATTCCGAGTAATCCACGTGGCACTCGGCCTCGAGATCCCGGAAGAAGGTTACGGCAAGATGACCAGCCACGGTGCAATCAACGATGTCGCAGCCCACGTCTAGCAGCGCGCCCGCATGGCACACCCTATCGGTCGACGGGGTCATGTCGCATCTCCAGTCCTCCGCGGACGGCCTGGCCGAGGCCGAAGTGGAGCGTCGGTTGGCTCGATACGGCCCGAACGAGCTGCAAGCTGCCGGTCGTGTCTCGCCTTGGACCATCCTCTTTCAGCAATTCAAGAACGTCCTGATCGTCATTCTAATCATCGCAACCGGGATCTCCGCCTTCCTCGGACAGGGCGTCGAGAGCATCGCCATTGGCGTCATCGTGCTCTTTGCCGTGATTTTGGGCTTCGTACAGGAGTACCGGGCCGAGCGCGCGATCGAAGCGCTCCGGCAAATGGCCGCGCCCACCGTGACCGTCATACGCCATGGCCAAGAGATCGAGATCCCGGCGCGCGAGCTCGTGCCGGGCGACCTGGTTCTGTTGCACGCGGGAGACAAAGTCGCGGCGGATGCACGACTGCTCGAGTCGATCAACCTGGAAGTCGATGAAGCCGCGCTCACGGGTGAGTCAGTGCCTGTCGCCAAGGGTACCGAGGCGCTGGAGGGAGAGGACATAGCGCTCGGTGATCGCGACAACCTGGTTTTTGGCGGAACCATTGCCACGTACGGCCGGGGCCGTGCCGTCGTCGTCGCCACTGGAATGGCCACCCAGTTCGGCCGGATCGCCGAGATGCTGCAGTCCGTCGCGATCGGCAGGACACCGCTGCAAGAGAATCTCGACAAGGTGGGTCGCGTTCTGGGCCAAGCGGCCCTGGTCGTCGTGGTGGCTGTCGTCGCCGTGGGCGTGCTCCGCGACCAACCCTTGTTGGAGATGTTCATCTTTGGAATCGCCCTCGCGGTAGCCGCAGTGCCAGAGGCCCTGCCGGCGGTGGTCACCATATCCCTGGCAATCGGCGTGCAGCGGATGGTGAAACGCAACGCGCTCGTACGGCGCCTGCCGGCCGTCGAAACCCTCGGGGGCACGTCTGTCATTTGCTCCGACAAGACCGGCACGCTGACCAAAGACGAGATGACCGCCCGGAAGCTCCATACCTTCCAAAGGACGACCAGCATCTCCGGAAGCGGGTACGACCCTGAAGGCGAGTTCTTGCGGAACGGCACGGCTGTCGCGCCCTCGCAAGCGGAAATGGACTTGCTGCTCGCTGGCGCTTTGGTCAGCGACGCGCACGTCGTTCGCGACGATACGCACGGAAGCTGGCACCTCAAAGGAGACCCTACCGAAGGGGCGATCATCGTCGCGGCCGCGAAGGCCGGAATGAAGAAGGAGGACCTCGACCTGCGCTTCCCACGGGTGGGGGAAATCCCCTTCACGTCCGAATCGAAGCGGATGACGACCCTGCATTCGGTCGGGGACGCTCAGGTTGCGTACGCCAAGGGAGCGCCCGAAACCATTTTGGACGCGTGCTCTCGACGACTGACTAGCCAGGGTGAGGCGGCCCTCGAGGACGCCGATCGAGAAGCGATTCTCGAGGCGGTCCGAGCGATGGCCGGCGAAGCTCTCCGCGTACTCGGGGTCGCCAGGAAGGCGGACGCAACGCTCGAAGATGCGGAGCTCGACATGACCTTTCTCGGCTTGGTGGGCATGATCGATCCTCCGCGTCCAGAAGCCAAATCCGCGGTCGAGCAATGCGAGCGGGCCGGCATCCGTGTCGTGATGATCACCGGCGACCATCCACTCACCGCTCAGGCCGTGGCCGGTGAGCTCGGCCTGCTCGGGGAGGGCCATCTGGTCATGGGTGAAGAGCTCGAGGGCATGAGCGACGAGTCGCTGGAGCGTCGCGTCGAAAACATCGAAGTCTACGCGCGCGTCTCCCCGGCTCACAAGCTGCGCGTGGTCACCGCCCTTCAAAAGTGCGGCCACATCGTGGCCATGACAGGCGACGGAGTGAACGACGCACCTGCTCTAAAGAAGGCCGACATCGGCGTCGCGATGGGCATCACCGGCACCGACGTGAGCAAAGAGGCCGCGGCGATGACCCTGATCGACGACAACTTCGCGTCGATCGTCGCCGCGGTGGAAGAAGGGCGCGGGATCTTCGAGAACATCAAGAAGTACCTGATGTACTTGCTGTCGGCGAACATCGGGGAGATTGGGCTCATCGCCGGGGCCGTGCTGGCTGGTCTGCCGCTGCCCCTGACCGCCGTGCAGATCCTGTACGTCAACCTCGCCACCGACGGCCTGCCCGCGCTAGCACTGTCTGTGGATCCTCCCGACGACGATGTCATGGAACGCGCGCCGCGCGACGCGCGCACCGGAATCTTCACGCGAAGGGTCGTCACGCTCATGATCGTCGGAGGGCTCTGGTCGACGGCAGCGAACCTGAGTCTCTTCATATGGGCACTCCAATCGAGCGGTGGTCTTGCCTACGCCGTGTCGATGACGTTCGTGTCCTTGGTCTTGATCGAGTTTCTCAAGGCGTTCAACTTCCGGTCGGACCGCCGGTCGGTCCTGCATCGTCCGTTTGCCAACAAGTGGCTGAACCTGGCGCTGCTCTGGGAGATGGGACTGCTGGTGTTCATCATGTCATTTCCACCTCTACGAGAGCCGTTCGGCGTGATCCCTTTGTCTTTGACGGACTGGCTAATCGCGTCTTGCCCGGCTCTGACCATCTCGCCGGTCCTCGAGCTGACGAAGTGGCTCGGTCGACGCGGTTGGCTCGGAAGGGAGGCCTAACGGTTTGCTGGGCCGCGGCCCGCGGACGATCGCTCGAATCCGTCGTATATGCGGGCGCCGGCTGGACTCAGAGCGTGGCGGAACCGCCTGACTGTGGTACAGATTCGCCCATGGACAAGACCGCGCCGATCTCCGATTTCATGACTTCGATGCCCCACACCGTGGGCAGCGAGCAAACGATTACGTTTGCTCAGAAGCTCATGCAGAAGTACGGCGTTCGTCACCTGCCGGTGCTGCATGGTGGCGAGCTCTTCGGAATCGTCAGCGACCGCGACCTGGGCATGGTCGCAGGCCTCAACGAGGTGAATCCGGACGCCACGACGGTCGAAGAGGCGATGACGCAGGAAGCGTACACCGTTAGCAGGGAAACGCCGCTCTTCTCCGTGCTCAACGAGATGCTAGAGCACAAGTACGGCTCAGCGGTCGTTGTCGAAGGAAACAAGATTGTCGGCATTCTGACTACCCACGACGCGCTGGCGCTCCTCGTCGAGAAGTTCCCGAACGCCTGAGCTCGCAGCGTCGATCCATCGCGTCGACGCAGAGCCTTCAGTCGCCGACGCCTAGCTCGTCGATCACCTTGGCGAGAAGCGGAGGGTCGTCGGTCATGATGCCGTCGATGCCGTAGGTCTCGATTAGAAAGCGCATCTCCTCCTCGTCGTTGATCGTCCAGACCTGGACATACATGCCGAGCTCGTGAGCTCGCGGGACGAAGCCAGGGTGCAGGACGTCGACGATGCGGTCGCCGACGTCGAACTCGGGCGGTACCTGAAGGAACTCTGCGGGCGGCTGATACTCGGGGTCGAGCGGGCTGAAGGAGAAGCCCCAGAACACGAAGGTCTCGTTGGTGCCCATGTTTGTGGGGATCTCGGGCGCCGCAATGCGTAGCTCGAGCAGCAAGCTGTCTGAAAACGCCGAGCCGGTCATCTTGTCTTCGACTCCGTTTTCACGAATCACTTCGACGAAGTGGTCGACGATCGAAGGATCGGCCTGCTTCACCTCGATGATGAAAGGAGTGCCGGGGTAGCGGTCGAAGACTTCTTGCATCGTCGGCACGACCAGGCCCGTCCCGCGGTACGGGAAAGTCTGCCCGTCGTCGTTGCTGAACTCGTAGCCGGCGTCGCAGTTTCGAAGGTCCGCGAACGACATCTCTTGGATGGCCCCGCTGCAATCGGTCGTGCGGTCGACCGTCGCGTCGTGCATCACGATGAGGATCCCGTCGCTGGTCTCGTGCACGTCGAGCTCGAGGATGTCGGCCCCGTCTTCGAGGGCCTGGTCGTAGGCCAGCAGGGTGTGCTCGGGGCGAATTCGCCGACCGCCCCGATGGGCGATGTTGAGCACCTTGTCGCAGCGGAGCATTTCTTGTGGGGTGGTGCACTTGGGCTCGGCGCCACCCGCGCCTCCCTGGCCGCCCGCGCCTCCTTGGCCGCCCGCGCCGCTCGACGTGCTGCTGCCGGTGCCGCAGCCGACCGCCGCAAACGAGACCAAGGTCAAGACCAAGAAACGCTTCTTCATGCTCATCGCCTCCTCCGGCCGATCTAGCAGCAATCGAAGCGAGCGTCCCACCAGCCTTGTGGTCCGACGCTCACCCTGGCACCTTTGCGCCCGTGTCCCGCCGAACCGAGCTCACGTTCTGCCGTATCTGCGAAGCGACCTGCGGCCTGAGGGCGACCGTCGAGGGTAGCCAGGTGGTCGACATCGAGCCCGACCGGGACCACGTCGTCACAAAGGGCTATTCCTGCATCAAGGGCCTTCGGTACCACGAGATCCACCATTCGCCGGACCGCTTGCGCGTTCCTCTCAAGCGCGTCGGCGACCGGTTCGAAGAGGTCTCCTGGGATCAGGCGCTCGAAGAGATCGGCGCCAAGGTTCGGCAGCTGGTGAAGGAGCACGGAGGCGATTCGGTCTCGGCGTATCTCGGCAATCCGATTTCGTTCAGCCTGCTGCCTCCAGTTCTCATCGCAGCGTTCCTTCAGGGGCTCGGATCGCGCAACTTGTTCCAAACCGGCTCGCAGGACTGCAACAACAAGTTCGCGGCAGCCGAGCGTCTGTACGGCTTCCCGTTCATCCAGCCCTTCGCCGACATCGACCGCAGTGAGTGTTTGATCATCATCGGCTCGAACCCTGCGGTCTCTCGGTCGAGCTTCATGCAGCTTCCGGACCCCGTCCGGCGCCTGCGCGCGATTGAAGGCCGTGGTGGCCGAGTGTTCAACGTGAACCCGCGTAGGACAGAGACCGCAAAGCAGCTTGGGACGCAAGTCTTCATTCGTCCGGACACCGATATTTATTTCCTGCTGAGCTTTCTCCACGAGGTGTTGAGCAGGGATGCGATCGCACACGAGCGGGTGAGCCGACACATGAAGGGGCTCGAATCGCTTCGGACGGTCGCGGCGGCGTGGCCGCCCGAACGAAGCGCAGAGGTGACCGGAGTTTCGCCCGAAACGCTTCGCTCGATGGTCGAGGCCTATCTCGCGGCGGACGGCGCAGCGATCTTTCTTTCCACCGGGGTGAATCAGGGCAGCCATGGGACCCTCGCGTTCTGGATTCAGGAAACGATCAACGCCGTCACGGGGAACCTCGACCGGCTAGGCGGCACCATCGTCGGCCACGGCTTCATCGAGGACTTCCCGAAGCACGCGCGAAGAGGCGGCCACACGATGCGTAAGGACCTGTCGCGCATCGGGCAGCTTCCGTCCGTGGCCGACACCTTTCCTGCGGGGCTGATGGCTGACGAGATACTGACGGCGGGCGAAGGGCAGGTGCGGGCGCTGTTTTGCCTGTCGGGCAATCCCCTGCTCACCGTTCCCAATAGCAATGGGCGCCTCGAAAAGGCATTGAGAGCCTTGGAGCTCCTCGTCGTGATCGACATCTTTCGCAACGAGACTGCCAATCACGCGCACTACATTCTTCCTGGAAGTAGCGCGTTGCAGCGTCCCGATTTGCCGTTCGTGTTCCAGTCTCTGATGGGTGTCCAGCCCGTTCCATACGTGCAGTTCACCGAGGCGCTCGTGCCGCTGGACGGCGAGCAGCGCGATGAGACGATGATTTTGCTCCAGCTCGCCCGCGCATGCGGGTCCCGGCTTTTCGGATCCCGGGTTGCGAACGGCGTGTTGCGTGCCTGGGGCAGCCTTGGGCGTGTGCCGGGAATCGGTCGTCGAGTCGGACTGACCCCGGAACGATTCCTTGCTTTGATGGCGCGCGCGTTTCGCGTCGGCTCGCTCGCTGATCTTCGCAGGGAGCCCCACGGCCGCTTGCTCGAACCGCACCAGGGAAACGACTTCCTCGGTCGACGCGTGGTCACGGACGACGGACTGGTCGATTTGGCGCCAGCGGAATTCGTTGCGGCCAGCGCGGAGCTGGAGGCGGCGTTCGAGGCGGAGCGGGCGCAGCGTGGCAAGCTCAAGCTGATCAGCAAAAGGGAGACGCACAGTCACAACAGCTGGATGCACAACTTCCCGCGATTCGTCGACGGCAAGCGCTCGACGAACTACCTGTACATGAATCCCGAAGATGGCGGGAGAGTCGGCGTCGAGTCCGGCGCCATGGTCGAGGTGCGGAGCAGCGTCGCATCGGTGCGGCTGCCGGTTCAGCTCACCGACGAGATGATGGTCGGTGCGGTGGCCCTTCCACATGGATGGGGGCACCAGGCAGCCGATGGATTGAGCGTGGCGAGCCGGACCACCGGGGTGAACGTGAACCTGCTCGCAGCCGACGGGCCCGAGGAGCTCGAGTATTTTTCGGGGATGGCGAAGTTGAATGGGATTTGGGTGGAAGTCGTAGCGGTATAACGCACGGGGCACGGAAAAAAGCGCGACGGGGGGCTGCGGTCAACCGTACGATCGAAGAACGGCTCGCGACGGGCGTGCTCGCGATCGGGCGCCCCGTCGCCATGGCTCCTGAAGTCGACCTACAACTAGGCGCCGGCCCAATCGCTGTGCTGCCCATCCCGAGCCGTTCTCCTATCGAA
>SHLP01000092.1 GCA_004283055.1 Deltaproteobacteria bacterium | reverse complement strand
GAGTCCCGGTTCACTGGCCAGCCAAAGACTGAACCGCCGGCGCCAGGGTCGACTTCGGAGATATTGAGCCAGGTCAGCCTGGTCGGGACGGTTTTGCTGAGCGGCGTCGACGCTGTCGGAGCGGTGAGCGCGAATGGGCTCAAGCGAACGCCATACGGTTGACCAGCGCTTGCCGTAGCTCCTGCGGAAGGCGGCGCCCCATCGAGGAGCAGGTCAGCCGACAGGAGGGCGGGAGCTGACGTGAAGTGGTTGGCACCCGCCTTGCTGACGACCATGTCTTGGGCCAGCGCCGCCGCAGCCACGGCGATGAGGGCTATCACCCTACGAGCACCTTCGGAACGAATCATCAGTAACCTCCTTATCGTTACTCTTCAGCAACGCTCGAGCGTCGGCAATCCAGATAGTTTGGCAGTCTTGCGTAGATAATATCTATATCCTGAAACCGGGCTGTCCGACGGAAGCCGGACAAGAAGCGACTGACGCGAGTCCGTCATTCTCCTGCCCCGCGCCGCGAGATCCCTAGAAATGACTCGGCTTTCCGACTGGCACGCGGCGTGCGTTGACAGCGGAGCATGCCTCGCCGCGCCAGTTCGAATCACCACCGGCTCCGCGAAGCGCCTGCACAAACCACCAACGCACAGGAGAAACCCATGACTCGCATCAATCCTACCCTCGCCTTCATTACTCTGGTCATCCTGCTCGCTTCGACGGGCTGCGGCGATGCCAGCTCGTTCGAGGAGACCGGCAGCGAAGACAGCAGTCGGCTCGCCGACGACGCCGGTTCGGCAGGCGATACGACACTCACGCTCGAGGACGAGCTCCAGCTCGCGTGTGAAGCTTACTGCGAAGCCGCCAACTCCTGCCGGCGCGCCTTGTTCGGTGAAAACTGCACCGATCAATGCGCTGATGAACGCAGGCCGGACGCCGACGACGCGTGCATAGCTGCGGAAATCGAGCTCATGAACTGTTACTCGCCAACGAGCTGCGATGCTTTGCCCGGAGATCTCCGAATCGAGTGCAGCGATGCGATGCTCGAGTTCCGCATCGCATGCGGCCCGACTAGTCTGGACCGTGAGCTCGATGATGACAGACAGCTCGAGGTCGTCGAGGTCATCGAGCGCGAGCCCGCTGAAGACGGCGAACCCGAAGAGAGCGACCCGAGCGAAGAATCTGGCGATGAAGAACCGGGCGAGTCCGAAGACAGCGGCCCCATCTTCGAGCTTCCCGAAATTCCGGACTTCCCATACTTCCCCGCGCCCGGTGCGGTCATCGAGCTCCCGTAGGCCGGTCACGAATGCTTCCCGCCAACAACCAGATGAACAACCGGCCCCTGCGGTCGGTTGTTCGCGTTGCATCGGCCCGCTCAGCACGTACTCGGCGAAATACCGGCGGGCACGCGGACTTCTGAGCTAGGATTCGCAGGAGGAGGCCCTCGATCGTGCTCAAATCACCCTTCTTTGCTCTTCACTGGCTTGCGTGGCTCGCGCTCATCCTAGGCGCCTGCACTACGATTCCGGCTGCGCCCGGCGCCGGAGGAATGGGTGGCGACGGAGGCGGCGGCGGGAACGGCGGATTCGATGGCCAAACCTTTCCCTGCACCGAACAGGGGATCCGAAACGCGATCGCTGCGGGCGGTGGCCCTCACAGCTTCGACTGCAGCGGGCCCACGCAGGTGCCGACGGCAGCAGTGATCTTGATCGACAACGCCGTCATTCTCGATGGCGGGGGGGAGCTCATCGTCGATAGCGACGACGACCACCGAGTGTTCGAGGTGGCCGGCGATACGACGGTGGAGCTGCGCGGGATGACGATTACGCGCGGACGGTCCAGCACGGGGGCCGGCGTCTTCATCGGCGCCGGCGCCGACGTGACGCTTACTGATTGCTCGATCACGGATTGCACCACCGATGATTTCGGGACAAGTGCCGGCATCTCCGTGTCGGACCGGGCGCTGCTCACGCTCGTCGACAGCACCATCGCTCGGAACGTGGCCTTTGCCGGGGGAGGCATTGGGGTCGGCACGGGTGGCACCGCGAACGTGCTGCGATCCACGATATCTGAGAATGTTGCGCAAGATTCCGTGAGCGGAGGCATCAGCGTGAGGGGTCAGCTGACGGTGACGAACAGCACGCTTTCCGCCAACTCGCCTGGCGCAATCAGCGTCAGCGCGGATAGCTCGACGACGCTGACGAACACGACGATCGAGGGGGTGGAGCCCGAATCGGGTCTCCCCACGTTGTTCATCGCGGGGGCGGGAGCGCTCACGATGGTCCACAGCCTGCTCGACGGCTCTTGTGACTCGGATGTCGTGGTCTCCGGCGGCAACAACATTGAAAGCCCAGGAGACACCTGCGGTCTCGGCGGCGTCGGCGATACCGTCGGCGTTTCCGCAGCCCAGCTGAAGCTCGGCGAGCTGGGGCAAAACGGCGGGCCCACGCAGACACACGAACCGGGCTCAGGAAGCGTCGCCATCGATGCGATCGATACGGCCGACTGCGAGGTCGAAGATGACCAGCGTCGGGTCGCGCGACCCCAGGGTGCGGGCTGCGATGTGGGCGCAGTGGAAGTCGTACCCTAACCGGCGTGAGTCAACGTCGGATGCCGGGACGCGGACGCTGGGTCAGCAGAGCGTCCAGATGAACAGCGTGCGGGGTGCCGAGATCGTGGTGACCCCATCGCTATCTGTGACCTCGAGCGTGATGATGTGCGTGATTCCGAAGCAGTTGTTGGAGTACAAGCGCACCGTCGGGTTCTCGCCCGTGCCGATCACTTCGGCCTGCACCGCGGTCTGATTCGTTTTCCACTGGAGTGCTTCGCCCGTGAGCGTGCCATCTTCGAGGTCGATCCCGGTCCCCTCGAGCGTGATGTCCTTGTACCAAAGCTCCAAATCCATGTCGTAGCCGTCGTACACGTAGTCTGGATTGCTCGTTTCCGAATCCATGTCCGGCTGGACGATCGTGGCCTCGGGAGGGGTATTCGCCGTACCGCCGGTGCCGCCGGTACCAGCGTCGCCGCCCATTCCGCCAACGCCAGCGTCGGCACCCGTGCCGCCCGTGCCTGCCATGCCGCCGGTGCCCGCCGTGCCCCCAGAGGCAGGTGGCACGTCCGTGCAAGCCAGTAGTCCTACCGTCGCAGCCAGCGCAAAGAGGAGCGGCTGGAAGCATTTCACCCGTGCTCGAAAGTGCGTCATGCCCAAGAGAGTAGCGCCACCTCCTATTCGAGAACAGAAAGAGTCACGCAGGCTTCGAAACCCAACGTCAAAAGCGACCGCGGAGTCCGAAATAGCCACCCGAGCGGCTCACTTGGACCTGCGGCTCCAACCCGGCTCGACTCGGACGAAACAAATAGACGAGCGGCATCGTAATAAGGGGAGCCGAGGTCAGGCCCGTGAGCAGCGCAACACTCGTTTGCTCCCCTCGGCTGACGCAGCTCCGGACCGCGGCGGAGTCGAGGCCGTTGCCGGAGCAAGAGCTGGAGGGGGCGGCTTCTGCGGTCACTCCCCAGGCGATCGAAAAGCCTGCGAGACCGAGGCCGACGCCGCCCGAGACCCAAGCCCACCACGGCGTCTTCTCACGCTCGGGCAAAGCGAGCGGCATCGCCGTAATCAAGGCGGCTGAACCGACGGACGCGCTGGCGATGATCGCGCCACGCAGGTTGAACCACTTCTGCTGCGAGCTCGTGTCCGTTCCCCCTGCATCGACTTGGCTGACCCAATCGAGTGCGGCGCTACTGCGTGGCGCGAGAAGCGCGTACCCCGTCGCCAGGCCCGCCACGCCGACCCCGACGAGCGTGAGGCCCGCGATGAATTGACCGCGGGGTCGACGGCCTCGGGGCCGGTCCTCGGTGGGCGCAGGCCTGTCGGCGGCGACGGCCTCGGCGCGCGCGCACGGCAACGCGGTCGGCTCGGGCTTTGTGAAGTCGAGGCAACGACCTTCGACGAGCGCTCGGGCCGCCAAGGCCAGATCGGACTCAGTCGGGCGACCTCCACCGGCGGCCACACGCGCCAACCCCAAGGGAGACGGTGAAGACTTCGCTCCAACCTCGACGAGCTGCAGCTCCATCCTGCCAGCGTCGGGCATCGACACCAGCGCTGCGAAGCGGCTCCCCACCCCAGCGCCAATCCGGCGAGCGTCCTCGACGCGATGTCGGCGTTCGGTCGCGGCGCTCTGGTATTCCAGCAAAAGGGATGGTCGGCTGGTCACTACGTCATCGAACCGCGCGTCGATCTCGCGCCGCGTCGTTCCCGCTCCCACGGTGACGACGTGCACCCGGCCGCGGCTCTCGGCTCCGCAGTCGACCTGGACCCGATAGTCTCCAGGGAACAAGCCCCCGATCGACGTCGGCGTCTCGCCCAGAAGCACGCCGTTCACCCGCGCCGCACAACGGGACGGGACGCTTTCGACCTGAAGCTCGCCGGTCTGCTTGGTCTGCAAGGCGTCGATTTGATCGAGCAGATCGGTGACGGCGGGCGGGTGCATGTAGGGACTCGGTTCGGCACGCGGAACGAGCTGCCGGCATTCGCGGGCAAGCGCTCTTGCGCGCGTCTCGGGTTCTGTCGCAAGCACCGCGCGCACCATGTAGAGGCAGGTATCGAAGACCCGCCTGGCCCGCTCCGGCTCGCGGTTGAGCTCCTCGATCGCTTCTCGCGAAATCGCTTGCGCCGCGTTTAACTTCTGAAGCGCCTTTCGAGGGTCGCCCTCGGCCAAGTCATCGACGGCTCCATCCGACAAAGACATCCAGCGACCGAGATTGCGCTTGCTGAGCTTGGACGGCGGTGCGGATACCACTTTTTCGAACGCGTTCGCTGCCTCGGTCGGCGCCCAAACATCGACGCCTGCAGCGACGAGTGCCGACTGAGCTCTGCCGACCGCGGGCTCGACCCAACCCGTATCTGCGCTCGAGCTGCTCGGCACGATCAGCCAGCGCTCGTCGGCCTGGGCATGCGCGAGCGAAACCATCAGGGACCAAGCGAGCAGGGTTGGCGCGAAAAGCCGCATGGCGCTTTAGTATCACAGCTTGCGATCAGCCGGCCAATCGCGTTGCCGAGGGCTAGTGCTACCCGCGCCGACCATGTAGTCTGAAAGCCTCCAATGCCGTCCTTGGATCCAACAGAACCGTGGCCGCGCCTTCGCGACATCGTGGAAGCCTCGGTCACCGGGCTCCATCGCGGCCGCTTCATCACCGAAACCCTGGAGGCGCTCTGCGTCCAGCTCGGAGCGGCCTCCGCTTGGAGCACGCTCGAGACCAAGGGCGGCGGCCCGATGCACCGCTCGCGCACGACCAGCTTTCGCGGTGTGGCGCCAGCCGTCTTGGCGATGCACGTGGGCGACGTCTTGCAGCAGGTGCGGACCAAGCTCAAGACCGTCGCCGGCCCGGTTCCGTACGCGCCTGACGGCTCTTTCATCGCGGTCCCCCTCTGGTCGCAGCCCACCCCGTCGTCCCAGGGACGAAGCCTGGTCGGCGCCCTGTACTTGGAGTTCGCGAAAGACCAAGGCACCCAGGAGACCGTTGTCGGGGTAGTCGAAACGGCCGGTGCGCTCCTCGGGGGGCTCATCGCTCAACAGACGATCATCGAAGACACGCAGGAAGACCTCCGCGCCCAGCGATTGGTGGAGCCGAGCGGCCAGCCGCTCAGCCTCGACGAGCTCCTCGCACCCGAGAGCATGGCCTCCATTGGAGAGGAGCTCCGTTCTGCCATCGGAGGCGACGAGTCGATCATGATTCTCGGCGAGTCGGGGACCGGCAAGACGCAACTCGCCACGGCGTTCGCGCACGCGAGCAATCAAACACCCATCGTGCGGGCCACGCTCGGCCTCGCCGACGACCTAAACACGATCACCTCGGAACTTTTCGGTCACGAACGCGGCTCGTTCTCCGGTGCGGTTTCCAAGCGCACTGGCTTGGTCGAGTACGCCAACCAAGGCACGCTGATCTTCGACGAGGTGCTGAACTTGCCGCACCACGCGCAGCAATTGCTCCTCGACTTCACGCAGTTCGGATCGTACCGGCCGCTCGGGTTCCAGGGGCCGCAGCCAAAAACGGCGAGCCTTCGCATCATCTCGGTGACCAACGGCGACATCCAGCAAGCGATTGCCAATCGGGAGTTTCGCCAAGACCTCTACTTCCGGCTCGCCGCCGTGCCGATCACCCTGCCCCCCCTTCGAGATCGACGATGGGACATTCCCAACATCGCCACTCGGTACCTGCACCGGATCGACCCCAAGGAGAGCTGGGAGCTCGACGGGAGCGCGATGGAGGCTCTGCTCGCGCCCGAGCTCCCGTGGGCGGGCAACATCCGAGAGCTCGAGGCCGTGCTCAAGCGAGCACGAAATCGAGCACGTGCGAGCGGCTCCGACGACGCGGTCATCGAAGCGCAGCATCTGGACCTCGGGACGCCTCAGCGACCGAGCGCACCGAGCACATCCGAAGCGCAGCCGAGCGCCCACCCGGCCCACGGTGACATCCAAAACCGTTGGCGAAGGCTCACCGACGAACAGTCCAAGCTCGAGTCGCTCGAACGCGGCGTCATCGAAGACGCGCTCGCGATGTGCCACGGAATCGTCGCACGGACCGCTCGGATGCTGGAGGTTCCGCGCACCGGTTTGATCAGCCGGATGGGACGACTCTCGATCGATGCCGAGAGGTTCAAGGAGCGGCGGAAGTAGGCGAATGGCGAAGACAGACTTCGATGCGTCCTCGAACGAGCTGCTCGGGACCGAGATAGGACCGTACACCCTCGTTCGACGCCTAGGGATGGGCGGCATGGCCGAGACGTTCGTAGCGATCCGGCGCGGTCCGAGTGGCTTCACGCAGCGGGTCTGCCTGAAGCTCGTGCTGCCCTTCTTTCGCGAGGACGAGGAGTTCGTGAGGCTTTTTCAGCGAGAGGCTCGGCTAGCGGCGAAGCTGCGCCACAGCAACATCGTCGGCGTCATCGACTTCGGCGAGATCGCCGGCCGCTCGTACATGGCGCTCGAGCTCGTCGACGGCGTCGACCTGCAAGTCCTGCTCGATGCGGAGAGTGGCAACCGCCTGTCCGCGGACTATGTCGCTCTTCTGGGTCACGATCTGGCCGCAGCGCTCGACCACGCCCACAACCCGCCACCGGGGGTCGACTCCTCCGAGAGCCAGGGTGCCGCAATCGTGCATCGCGACATCTCCCCCTCGAACGTGCTCATCAGTCGACACGGCGAAATCATGCTCACCGACTTCGGCGTGGCCAAGGCCGTGACCGGCACGGCCCGACAGCAGAGCGCCGTCAAAGGCAAGATCCCATACATGTCGCCGGAGCAACTACGCCTGGAGCCGCTCGATGGCAGAGCAGACCTTTTTGGAGTGGGCGTCGTTCTCTTCGAAGCGCTCTGCGGAAAGCGTCCGTACTCGGGCGGCCACGATCCGGCCACGATTCTCCTCATCTTGCAGGGCGATCACGAGCCTCTCGCGTCGCTCGCACCGGGAGCTCCGCCACAGCTTTGCGCCATCATCGACAGTCTGATCGAGCCCGACCGCAACGATCGCCCCGATAGCGCGGCGGCATTGATCGAGCTGCTCGATCCGTTCGTCCCGAGCCCGCGCGTTCGCAGGCAGCTCGGCAAGCGCGTCGCCGAGCTTCGGCCGCCGGAGGAGAGCGTGAGCGAACCGCCGTCGGGGTTTGGTGAGCAGGCAACCGCCCCGCAGTCCGACGTCGACGCGGCCGGAAGCGAGCAAGCGGGTAGCGGAATCGTCGGTGCCGGCGAAAGCCAGAGGCGGTCGGAGGCGATCGCGAGCGAGGCCGAGTCCACCGCGTCGGAACCCGACATCACCGATACGCTGCCGAAGCGCCAGCGCAGTCGAGCAGCGCCGATCTCCATCTTGGCGTTGATTCTGATCTTTGCAGGAGGGCTCGCTTGGAGGGCTACGCGCAGCGCCGAGCCGGCCGAAGCAATACCTCCCGCCGCGGAACCGACTGCGGCTGAGCCCGATGTGCCTGAGCCCGCTGTGGCTGAGCCGGCGGCGGCTGAATCGACTCCGGTGAAGGCGACCGCCGAGGAACCCGTCGTCCAAGAACCGGTCGCCGAAGAATCTTCCAATCGGGAAGTGAAGAGCGCACCGGTGACGCCGAAACGCAAGAAGCCTCGTGCCGCGGTCGGGCCCGCAAGTCTGACGGTCATCGTCTATCCGTGGGGTGACGTGTGGATCAACGGCAAGCCCCGCGGCCGCGCGCCGCTCAAAAGCCTGTCGCTCAAGCCGGGTCGCTACGAGATCAGCGCCGGTCAAGGGAGGCCCCTCGTGACGCAGGCTATTCGACTTCGGGCCGGCCAGCAGAAGAAGCTGAGGCTCGACGTCACGAAATGATCGCCAGCCGTTCGTTCATCCGCTGAACTGACGTGTACACGTCAGGATCTGGCGTCTTGCGTCGGTCAGCCTCCCCCCAAAACCCTGTTTTTGCGAGGGAAAACCGGCTTTTTTCGACTGGCACATGGGTTGCTCATTCCCCCGCGCAGGAGGTTACCCATGTCCAACTCGACCCAAACCCACTCAACTCTCGTTCTCGCTCGGGGCCAGCTGCGCGGTCGCGTCGCGCGTCTGCTCGTGGCCGTGATGGCGGCCTTGATCTGCGGCACCGCCTGCACGAACGTTCAAGCCCCTGCTGCGAGGCCAGGCAAAGAGGCCGTGCCCGGCTCTTCGGAGATCGAGCTTCGCTTGAACTCCGTGATCTATCGCGACGGTCAGGATGTGCAGGTGGTCCTCGATTTCGGAGGGCGCCCTGCGCCCGAAGGCGCGGACGTCTTGCTGGTCGGCTCGGAGTCCGAAGACGTCGAGGTTCTTCGACTCGTGCGCGAAACCGGCAACCGCATGGTCTCCACCGGCCGCACCCGAGTCGGCCGTGACAGCGATGACGTGGGCGATGGAACCTTGGCTTTGTCGTCTAAGGAAATGTTCACGGCGCTCTACTTCGTCGACCAGTATGACCCGGCGTTCGCGGATAGCGAAGTGTCGGTGATCGCCGACTTCGGTATTTTTGCGGCAGATCTGGCCGACGTGGCCGGGGTCGAAGTCGTGGCCGAAGTGGCGCTCTCGCCCGCGGAGCTCGATCCTCCGCTGGGCGGCAAACGCGTTGGAACCGTGCTCCCCCGAGGCGGGCTCCCCGTGCAAATCGCCACGGACGAGCTCGTGCTTTTCACCGACGAAGCCAAGGTGCTCGAGGCGTTCCTGGCAAAGTCCGATGGCAGCCTCGTCCGTACCGAACCGCTCTTCGACGAGAACGGCGACGAGAGCGGTGCGAGCGCGTACCTGGTTCGTGTCGACCCGATGCTCGTCGGCGCAGACGACCTGCCGCAGCTTCGCGACTTTCTCGGCGAGGAAGACGACCTCCGGGTCAGTAACGAAGAGGTCGCCGGCATCTACGCATCCGCGATTCACTACATGATCGAAGGCTTCCCGGTTGCGGTGAACCCGAAGCTTCAGTTCCATGGGGCGCCGTCGATCACGCCGACCGAGGAGATCAACCTCGCGCACAGCACGACGATGAAGAGCCCGACGACCGAGCCCTGCATCCCGGGCTCGGGCAACCCGTGCGTGCTCAACGTTCCGGCGATGTGGGCGTTCAACGCGCTCTGGGACGGCGACGACCGTGAAATCCCGGTCGCCGTGCTCGACCAGGGATTTGCGAACGTGCCCGACATTCGCTCACCGGCGGGCGCCGCTCGTCTCGAGTGCGACATGACCGGGTCGAGCGGACCGAGCTGCGGTCCGGGCAGCGCCATCGGGGCGCCAACCGTCGGCAACAGCTTCTTCGGCGACAAGACCTGGCACGGCACGGGCGTTGCCGCGGTGATCGGCGCGGTCGTGAACAACGGCATCGAGACCGCCGGCGTCGGCGGGCAGGTCGCGGTGCCCCGCTACTACAAGTACGACCTCGCCGGCTACGCCTTCGAGATCGGATCCGGCTTTCGGAAGGCCACCGATGATGGCGCGGCCTGCATCAACATCAGTGGCGGTTACCCGTGCAAGATCCTCACGAACATCGGACCCGACTTCGATATCTGCACCGAGGGCGGCCGAACCGGCTTGTGCGCCGCGATCGGCACGGTGCTCGCCGCAGCGGTCGGCACGACCTGCGGCGCCGCCGGTGTTCTCGACCTCTTCTTGCCGGGAGCCGGCGCGCTGATCTGCTCGGTGGCCGCGACGGGCGCGACGTTTAGCACGGCGGCGTGCTTCAGCACCTTGGCGTTCGGTGATTTGGCCGGCGCCATGCAAAGCGGCGCGTACTACGCAACGGGACGCGGGGTGCCCATCGTCGCCTCGGCGGGTAATACGCTCGACTCCGAGTCGCTGCCGCCCATCATCCGCGACTACGTCGATCTCTCCGACCGAACCGTGGACAACTGGCGAACCGTGCCAGCCGCGTTTCGCAACGTCATCACCGTCGGCGCCGTCAACAGCACCAGCCTGGACAACGAGCATTTCTACGGCAACTTCGTCGACATCTGGGCCCCCATCGGTTCGAACTACTACGCCCCTACGGATACGACCGACCCGAGCTCGTCTCGCGAGCAGTGGTCGATCGGCGGAACCAGCGCAGCCGCTCCCTACGTGGCAGGCGTGGTCGCCGCCATGCAGGCGATGAACCGCGACCTCGATCCACGAACCTACGATCCCGAGGCGGACTTCGGTGTGTCGCGGGAGCTTCGCCGGGCGATCCCGGGGCGCATCCTCGACCTCTTGACGGACCCCGCCAACAGCTTCAGCAACGACGAGCTCGTCGCCCTCGGCTACAGCGACCAGCCCGAGGAGCGGCGCATCTTGGTAAACCCGCTCTTGGCACTGCAGGCAGCGGCCGCAGAACGGCCCTTCAGCCCGTTCTTCGATCTCGCCGACGAGGGCTTCGACGCGTCTCTCAACTTCAGCGAGGTGCTCGAAGACGGGCTCGACGATACGGCGGCCACAGCGCGCCCCATCGAGTTTTCGGTCAGCGAGACGGGCACGATCTTGTCCATTCCTGCTGAGGGCGCGGCCGCGTCGCGCGCGGACGTCGACTGGTTTGCGTTCACGATGCCGTACGACGAGAACCCGAACCAGCTTTTCGAGACCACTGTCGAGGTTCAGTACCCGATGGATCCGGACGGGGACGGCGTAGGACTGCTGCAGGCGCTTGGCGGCTCGTCGACTCTGATCCGTTCCGGCGGCTCGCTCGTCTACAAGGTGGTCGCTCGGCCGTCCCGGCGAGTCGCGATCAAGCTTGGCAGCGTCAGCGGCGACAACGTGTACAAGGTGACCGTTGACGAGCCGGTGCTCGCGAGGCCGAGCGTGCGAATCGTTACGCCTATCGCAGGTCCGGACCTCTGTGACAACAGCAGCCACACGCTCGAAGCCGAGGCGATCTATGATGCTTTCCCGTATCTCGACGTTCCGAACGGCGAGCTCGAGTGGCGGCTGGACGGTGTCTCCTTGGGAACCGGCCGCTCGATCTCGCGGATACTGCCAGTGGGAACCCATGAGCTGAGTGTTCGCGCGTTCGGGGATCCTTCGATAAGCGATTCGATGACCGTGAACGTGAACGATTGCGACGGATTGCCGCCCTTCGCGAGGATCATCAGCCCGAGCCCGACGAACGAGTACGCCGAAGGGTTCGACTCGAACGGCTACTACCTCGAGGTCACCCTGTCTGCCGAGGCGTATGACCGGGATCCTGGCGGCAGCGTCACCGTGACGTGGACCACCAGCCGCGGCGACCTACAGCCCGAAGGAGAAGTCCTGGCGACCGGGACCAACGCCACGGTGCGTCTCTATACGGAATGCAACGTTGCCGAGCACGAAATCGTCCTGAGGGTCGAAGACGAAGACGGCAATGTCGCCCAGGGTCGAGTCCTAGTCTCAGTGGGACTCCTCTGCTGACCCACGGCATTCGATCCCAATCGCGCAGACGGCCGGGCGGTTTGACTATCGCCCGGCCGCTTGCTCATGGATGTTTATGCGTGTGTTCCAAGGGCAACTCAGCCCGGCAATGCAATTCGGGTTGGATATCGATTCCTGCAGCGACAGCCGTAGCGCGACCCGCGCTATGGCGCGTCGCCGATTCGCGTCCAACGTGCGGGAAAGACGAGGCCGCCCGTGATGCCCTCGGTCAGTGATCCCATCAGATTGTCGAGCGCGAGGCTGCGACCATCAACCGTATAGTCCGCCCTCGTTTCGCCGTCGCGCGGCACGTCGTCTTCTGTGAATCGGATGGGCTCACCGAGGCCCGGGATGGTCTGACTGAGATCGAGATCTAGGAGCTCGTATGCGATGAGCTTCCCGCCCACGGTCTCCCATTTCATTTCGCCGTAGCCATCGAGCACGACCTCTGGGATGACAGGGTCGCTTAGCAGCAGCGTGACCGCGTCATAGTCGACGCGCAGCGTTCGGTTCGAGCGCAACGTCAGCACGAGCTCGCCACCGACGCCCGTTACATCGATGCCTATTTGTTGGTAGGCTTGTTGGAACGCGGCTTGAACGGCTTGACTTTCGGCAACCCAAACGCCGACGAGGTCACCGTCGAGCGGTTCGCCGCATAGCTCTTCCAGGGACGTCACGATCATCTCGACGCTAGCCGATTCCGATGCGCTCCCCGTCAAGCCGACCACGAGCTCCGGCTCGTCGCCTGGGATGGACTGAGCGCCCGGAACCGGCTCGGTGCCGTCGTCACAGACGCAGGGTGGATTGAGGCAGTAGTCCTGTGCGTCGGCCGATGTTCGGATCTGCGTGGTGAAAGCTGCTGCCTGCCAGACGGTCGCTGTAAGCCCTTCATACACCAGCTGGATCACGAGTTGCTCGCCCGTCAACTCCGGCGCCACTCTCAGGCCGATGATGCGTTGCCCGCTTGGGGCGGAGAGTTGAAAATCGCGAGACCGCACCGTCCTTCGGGCTGGAGGACGAGAAACCGAATCAAATAATTCGTTCTCCAAATCCCACTCTTCGCCGACATCAGGTCTATTGAAGGAGCGGGACGCGAGCGTCGCAAGGGTTTGTGCGCGGAGGCCGGCAGTGGCCGCGAGAAACGCGCTTGGGTTCGAGGTGGCATTGACGACGCTGGGTATGCGGTTCCATAGCTCGTCGGGGCCCCCATCGAGCTCGTTGAGCTGCCAGAAGAAGCCGGCGGCTTTGTAGTCTACCGCGTAAACCTTGGCGCGTTCATCGGAGAGGAAATCTTCTGCCCAGCCGTACGAGTTCGAAGCATCAACGCCCGGCGCTTGGCCCGCGACCCAGGTCGCCAATCCCTCGGTGACCCACCCTGGCGAGAGATCGCTACGACCGTTTCGAAAATGCCAGCAGTGAAAGTACTCGTGCACCATGGTCGCCCTGAGCTCGTCGAGGCTTCGATCTGGGAAGTCCACCAGAAACACTTTGCATCGCTCTTGGCCCCCAACAGACACCCGCCTTGCCCAAGCGAGCCAACTATCTCGACCCCCTCGAGCGGCAACGTCTTCAGTAGCGGTGACCCACAAGTCAAGCTCGGGCCTGTTCGCCCCGAGCTGATCCATCACGAAGCCCGTCGCGAAGTTCACCATCTCGGTGACTTCTGAATCCGCAAGATCGCCGCGTTTTGGGCCCAGCTCGGCCTCGGAATAGACAAGTCGAGACCCATCTTCGATCTCCTGGACGGCAGCGTCGATCGTCTCGCGCTGCGATGTGCTCAACTCGCCGTCGTCACGCTCCAGCCGCAGAAACGCCATCGTGGGCTCATCGGGAGCGCTGTCGTCGATAGTGACGGGCACCGCCCCTTCGAGCTGAAGATCGAAAAGGTAGGCAAGCTCCGTGAGCGCCAGCGTGAGCTCGCTTATGTCGCCTTCGAAAGCTTGCTCACGCAGCTCTGCGAACGTCGGAGCCGTCTCGGGTTCAGCGTCCTTCGAGCCGCACGAGGCGATCAGCACGGCACACAGCGCGCAGACGATCTGCCCGGTGAAGCTGTGAAACCTGATACGCCGGAAAATCCAGGCGGCGTGAGGGCTCACAAGCCGGCCCTGCCGATGAGGCTGCGCGCGACCCTGCGCAACGCTTCGTACGATTCTGACTTCATCATACCGGTCAGTCTATAGCGGCGGTGTCATGTGATCCACTCCAGGGGTTCGAGGTTCTACCCATCCACGAGATGACGTGAGCACGTCAGAACTAGCGACGACCCGTCGTCGCTTTGCGCTCGCGGTTCCAAGTCGTGCCGGAAAATTGGGACCTTCTGCGTTGGCATGGGTCGTGCTCATCAGTCGCTCCGATTCATCAACCCGGACTCATAGGAGCAACCCATGTACAAGAACGAAAATCTCAAACCCTCGGCATTTGGTTCTAGCCTCGGCGCGCGCGCGCTGACAGCCCTGGTCACATTGCAGGCCCTCGTCAGCGTAGCCTGCGGTCCAGCCTCGTCCGAGTCGGAACCGCCGGTGGTGGATCTAGTAACGCCAAACGGAATCGACTCGCTTTGCGCGGATGAGCCAATCAGGTTCCTGGCGACGTCACGCGACTTGGACGGCATGCCGACTTCCGAGCTGCCGGACAGCGCGATCGAGTGGTCGGTTTTCGGCGGCGCGGACTTCGGCACCGGGCACTCGGTGACGGCCTCCTTTCCGGAGGGCGGTTATACCATCGTGGTTCGAGCCACCAACGACGAAGGCTTGTTCGCGGAGGACTCGGTCAATCTGTTGGTCCAGACCTGTCCCGACGGTGATAGCCCGCCCAGCGTCACGATCCTCGAACCGTCCGTGGACTCGGAATCCTCCGAGGACCAGTACGCCTACGACGGCTTCGACGACGTTCGCGGGCAATGGTACACCGACGTGCTTTTCGTCGGCACGGGCGAAGACTTCGAGGACGGGACCCTGTCCGGAAGCTCGCTGCAATGGTCGACCAATCGCACCGACGTGCAGGACGGCACTCTCGGCGAGGGGCGCAACGCCACGGTGCGGCTCTATTCCGACTCCTGCTTCGGCACCTGGCACGACGTGACGCTCACCGCGACCGACAGCGACGGCAACGAACGGAGCGCGATCCGGCGAATTTTCGTCTGGACCTTGTGCTAACCGAGCTTGCGCGTCCTCGCCTTCAACCCTCAGGCGCACGCGCGAGCGACGCACGACCGCAAGAAGGGCGGCTCCGCAGGGGCCGCCCTTTGTCCGCGTTACTGGCAGACGATAACGGTGTCCTCGTTGTCCATTTCAAACGGCGCTTCGAGCGGGTCTGGCCGGAGGTCGCCGGTGAGGAGCAACCCGGGATTATCGGCTTCGACGTTCAGCCAGGCCGCGTCACGTCCGTCGGGGCCGCTCGCAAGCATGGCATTGATCCAGTC
>SHLP01000218.1 GCA_004283055.1 Deltaproteobacteria bacterium | reverse complement strand
GCGTTCTGCTCGATCGCGGACGAGTCCCGAGGATTCTCGTCGCGGAGGACGAGGATGACCTGCGAAGCTTCATCGTCGGTTTGCTCTCGAAAACCTATGCCGTGGACGCCGCTCGAAACGGGGCGGAGGCGCTCGAGCTGATGAAGAAGCATCGTCCCGACCTCGTGCTCACCGACGTGATGATGCCAGAGGTGAGCGGCCTGGACCTCACTCGAACGCTCAAGCAAGACCCTTCGCTGAGCAACATCCCCGTAATCCTCCTGACAGCCCGGGGCGAAAACGAAGCGGCACTCGAAGGGTTTGACGCGGGCGCCGACGATTTCGTTTCAAAGCCGTTTCACGCCAACGTCTTACAGGCGCGAATGCGCGCACATCTCAAGATGCGCAGCTTGAGCCTGCAACTCGCCGACCAGGCCCGCCTCGCATCGGCTGGCACGCTTGCCGCCGGCCTCGCGCACGAAGTGAAAAATCCGCTCAACGCGGCCCTGAACGCAGTGAAAGTAATGGAGCAAGGTGGTTCATCCAGAGTGTCGAACGAAAAGCTGATGGGCGTCGTGATCGATTCGCTCGGCCGCATCGATGGCGTCGTTTCCGCGCTCAACGCCCACGCGCGCCCGGCTGACGGCGAAGACATGGTGCCCTGCAACGTTCGGACGGCAGTGGAGTCCACGCTCAACCTGCTCGATCACAAGCTCAAGCATGGGGTGGCCGTCCATCAGGCGTACGAGACCGCCGGAGAAGTGTTTGCGCCCGCCAGAGCGTTCAATCAGGTCATTTTGAATCTGCTCGACAACTCGATTCGCGCAGAGCCGACGAACATCTGGATCGAGCTTCGGCAAACGGGCAATCTGATCTCGGTGGCCGTGGCCGACGACGGACCGGGGGTGCCGGCCGATGTGGTGCACCGCATCTTCGACCCCTTTTTCACCACCCGTGTCGAGGGCGAAGGAACCGGGCTCGGGCTCCATCTGAGCCGGCGAATCGCCCAAGACTGCGGCGGGGAGCTGAGGTACGAGCCGCGGCCCGGCGGAGGCGCGCGTTTCGTGGTGGAAATCCCAGTGATGGATCTGGCGGCCTGAGCTCCGGGCTGACCTCGTCCCACCTGCACAGACGTCCGACCACTTCGTCGCCAAGCGCGCGCGATGGGAGCGACTCCGGCGTCACGGAAGCGGAAGAATCGCCAAGGGCGGTGGCGGTGCGCTAAGCTGTAAGCAGAGGCCTGGGGAGGGGCTCGATGTGATGATGACAAGCGCCAGGGGGACAGTGGCATGACAGCCCACGTTCTGTTCGTCGATGACGAAGAGCCCAATCTGATCGTCTTCGAGGCGGTTTGCGGTGACGCATTTCCGGTTCTGACGGCGTCTAGCGCGGCGCAGGGGCTTCAGCTCATGGAGGAGCACGAGATTGGTGTCGTGCTCACCGACCAACGAATGCCGGGCATGACGGGGATCGAGCTCCTCGAAAAGGTCGAAGCCGAGCACCCGGATGCGATTCGTCTTTTGATCACCGCCTACTCCGACCTGCAGGCCGCCGAAGATGCGATCAACCGCGGGCACGTTCGGCGCTACATGCGAAAGCCCTGGGAGCCGGAGACCTTGCGCGCAGAGCTCCGCGATGCGATCGACCTCTACGCGCTCAATACGCGGGTGCGCGAGCTCGAGCAGCGTTTGCTCGACTCGGAACGCGCCTATTCGGCCAGCGTGGTAGCCGGTGGGCTCGCCGACGAGCTTCGAAGTCCCTTGGGTTGGATTCGCAACAACCTGACCGTGATCGAGACTTCGGTAAAAGCCGCAGCGGCCGCTCTTGCCGATGCGAGCCCCGACATTACCCGCGCACGAGGCACCCTTGCGCAGGTCGACACCGCGGTGGGCGACGCGCGCGACGGAGTGAAGCGCATTTTGGAGCTCACCGAAAAGATGGCCCAGACGCCGGAGGAAGCGGCGATCGAGGTCGTGGACTTGGCAGACGCGGTACGGGTCGCGCTTCGCAAGGCGGAGAACAGCGGGCTTCGGGGTCGCGCCCTGATCGATGTGGCCACCGGTGTCGAGCCAAAGGTCATGGCGACGCGTACCAATATCGTCCACATCGCGCTCAACCTCTTGGCGAATGCGATTCAGCGGGCCGCCTCGCGGCCGGGTGGTCAGGGAGTCGTGCGCGTCACGACGGCCATGTTGGGCGATGAGGCGGTGCTCGACGTCTCGGACAACGGGCCATCGCTCACGGCCGAGCAAATGGAGGCCGTGTTCAAACCCTTTGGTGTCGGCGGGCGCTTGCACGGCGCGGGCGTCGGTTTGGCGATTTCAAAGCGCATCGCCGAAGAGCTTGGCGGCCGCATCCAAGTGAGCGCCACCGACGATCAGGAAACGCTCTTTCGGCTGGTCCTGCCGAGCGTCCAGGGCGGAGCGAGCGGAACATGACCGCCCAGGCACGGCCGGTAGTCCACGAGTTCGGGCTCATCTTCGACGAGAAGGCCTGGCCTCTGGCCTACGTCCGGTTTCCTTCCAAACCGCTGAGCGACGATGGCTTCGAGTATTTCATCGAGCGCTACACGGCGATGGTCGAGCGGCGAATGCGCTTTGCTACCATTCTCGATTCGCGGGGCCTCACGACGGCGATCACGGCACATCAGCGAAAGCGCCTGACCGAGTGGTTCGAGGTCACCGGCGAGCTCGCCGGCGAGCATCACTTTGGGATCGCGGTACTGATCAACAACTCGATAATTCGTGGGGCCCTCAGGGCCGTGACCTGGGTAAAACCCATTCCCGTGCCGATCATGCCGTTCGGCTCGATCGCGGATGCGGCGCCCTGGCTGCGACAGATCTTCGCCGAACAGAAGATCTCGCTCACGCCCGAGATAGAGGCGCTGCTCGCCGGACGCAGCTAGCGGACGGAGCGGGCCCTACGCTACTTCACGGCGTAGCCGGCCGCGCGGACGACGCCCTCGAGCTCGGTGAGACGCGCAGAGCCCTCGACCATCGCTTCGCCGGGATCGAGGGTGACCATGGCCGAATTGACGCCATCGGCATCGCGAAGAGCGCGCTCGAGCTTCCGGACGCAGTTGTTGCAGGTGAGGCCTTCGACTTGAAGCGTGACCACAGCCGCACCGGCCGGCGCGCGGCGGCGAAGCCATGCGCCTCGGAGGTCGTCGAAGACGAAATAGGCAAATAGGCCCGCGAGCAGCACGGCGGAGGCCCAGGCCCACCAGGGTTGGCCGTGTTCATGGGCGAGGCTGCCAAGCGCCTCGAAGGGGATGAACGCGTCGTAGACATAGGCGAGCCCGACGCTGCCGAAGACGACCGTGGCGAGATACACCGCGAGGACGCGGCCGCCAAACGCCCGCCTCACCGCGCCGATGGTGGCAACGTTGGTGGCCGGACCGGCCATGAGAAAAACGAGAGCTGCGCCGGTCGGCATGCCCTGCGCGATGAGCGCCGCTGCAATGGGCACCGACGCGGTTGCGCACACGTACAGAGGAAGCGCGATCGCGAGAGCGGCTAGGCCGGAAACGGCGGGATGAATGTTGGACCAGCCGGCGATGGCGCCCGGTGGAATCCAAACGGTGATGGCAGCGGATGCCACGACCCCGAAGACGATCCACTTCCAGATAGGTCGGATGACGTCCACCATGTGCTCGAAAAAGCCGACGGTACTTTGCGGAGCGGGCGCTTCGTCGAATTCGCCGATGCCTCGCGCTTCGGTGTGCAGCGATTCGGTAGCCGCACCGCCCGCCAGCCCCATCACGAGCGCGCTCAGGCATTTGAAGATCGTGAACGGCCAGCCCAGAAACGAAGCGCTCACCAGCAGCGAGTCGACGCCGGTTTGCGGCGTGCTGATGAGGAAGCCGACCGCCGCGCCGTCACTCGCGCCGTCCTTTTTGAGGCCGAGGCCTGCGGGAATCACGCCGCAGGAGCACAGGGGCAACGGCACCCCGAGCGCCACGGCCTTGGCCACGCCGCCGTAGCCCCGAAACTGACGTCGCGCGAAATCGCGGGGAAGCAGGACGTGTAGAGCTCCAGCCGCCGCGGCGCCCAGCAGAAGCCAGGGCGCGAGCTGGAGCCATACCTGCCAAACCGCGTCGAGCATGCAACAGATATGCGTCTGCGCAGCCTCCCGCGCAATCCCCGACAGGGAGATGCAAGCCGGCTGCGCGCCTACCGTTGACGTGCTCGCCCGGGCTCAAACCACCCGTACGGCCGGCTCAGTCCGATTCCTCGGTGGCGAGGGTCCCTCTTGGGGGGATGAGGGCGCGGAGGTGCAT
>SHLP01000217.1 GCA_004283055.1 Deltaproteobacteria bacterium | reverse complement strand
CTGCCGCGTGTCCCCGTCAACCGCTGGCGTTCAGCGATCGGCTGAAGGCGTCGCCGACGGTGACGCAGGCTTCTCGGATTTCGAGCTCGCCTCCGACGAGGATCGCCAGGGGGTTGACCTCGACGGATTCGATCTGGTCGCGCCACTGATGAACGAACGCCGCCAGGCGCATCAGGACATCGCCGATGGCGCTGACGGCCTGTGTTCGCTCTTGTGGGGTGCCGGAGAGCAAGAGCGCGCTTCCGTGGAGTCGCAACAGGACGCGTTCGAGCGCCTTGGCGGTTGCGGGGAGGACGGTTTGGGTCGCATCGCCCGATGCGCGACCGTGGGGATCGGCAAATCCGATTTCGGCGAGAACCGGGCCGGCCGCGAGAGGCTCCATTCGTACGTGTAGCAGGGTTCGCGCCATGGTGGATGCGCTGACTGTTACGCCGAGCAGCCTTGCGTCCGCCGATCGGTTTTTCGCGATGGCCATGATCTGTCGAAACGCGTCCCTCGCTTGGCCGGCCGAGTACACTTCGGCAGCGAGGTCCGGGTGATCCCAAAGACGGAGATCGGGTGACGCAAGGGCGACGCGCACCGGGAAACCGATGCGCGAGGCCTCCGACGCCGCGCGCGAAGGCGTGGAGCAGAGCTCTTCGAGGGGCAGGGGGACATCGTACGGACCAAGCGCGGCCTTGCTTGCCGGATCGGAGAGCGCGCGTTTGGGTCCGAGGATGACGTCGAGGACGACGTCGGCCTCTACGCCCTCGACTACCGGAACCTTGGGACGCGAGGGATCCTGCGAGGCGCGCAGTGCCCGAAGCGCAGCGGCCACGTTTCTGGGAGAGCCGATCGGCTTGCTCGCACCGCTGTCGGCTACGTGCGCAATGAGACCGTCGTCGATGCGAACGAACCTACCGTGGCTGCGGTGGCTCACGCTCTCGCCGAGCCGGACGCGATCCAGCGAAGGGAGCTCTGTGGTCGTAGCCGCCCAGGGACGCTCGGTGTCGAGTCCGAGCAAGGCCGCCACGGCGATCAAGGGACCGGTCTCGTCGACCGCTGGCAGACCCAAGTCGTGAAGAAGGCCGAGCGGCTGAGGGCCGACCACCGCGACGGGGATTCGTTGCTTGGCGGCTCGCATCGCCTCGGCCAAGCGAACGACGGCGTCGGGCGTCAGGGGCGTCTCGACGGCAACCCCCGCTCGAGCGCCGCGGCTTGAGGCATCGATCGCGGCCTCCGCGGGGCGCTCATGAACCTCAGGCTCCACGGCCAGGCCGACCCGCTCGGCGCCGCGCGCCAGATCGACCGCCAGCTCCGGGCAATCGCAGAATATGCTCCACGCTCTTGGCATTGCGGCGAGTCGAAGGATAACGCCGGCGCGCGATCGCGCCCACTTCCTCGAATCCGGACCCTACTAGAAATTCCTCAGCGTAGTCCTGTGGGTCGATCCCAAACATCGGATCAGCTCTAGCTTTATGTCGACACGAGCTTGACGCGTCGAACAGCACGGTGATAATCCGGGCTCGGTCGGTCTAACCCCGCTTATCAAAAGGGGGAATCCGCCGGTGGGGGTCATTCTGAGGAGAGTCGCGACATGCGTCTGAAGCTGATTGCGGGCAACCTCGTGATCGTACTGCTGGTGGGTTTGGGCTCGTATCTGGTGGTGCGGACTCAGCTGCGTGCGGAGCTCTCGAGGCGGCTCGAGGACCGTATAGGTGACGATTCGGAGCTTTTTGCGAGGTCCTGGCGCGCCGACGGGGCGCGCCTGGCCGACGGGGTGGGCAGCCGCGCCCGCAGCAACTCCGTGCGGAACGTCTTCTCGGCGCTCGGCGAAGCCAACCAGCGACGGCGGGCCTTCGAGGCCGCGCAGGATGTCTCCAAGTGGTTCCAGGACCCAGCGCGCGGTCGCGGCGAGCGGCCGCACATCGTGGCGGTCATAGACGAGACCGGTCGGGTCATCGCCCGGGACACGGACCGGAATCGAATGTACGGCGAGCCCCTGCTCAGTCGCGTTCCGGTTCTGCGCCGCGTCCTGCAACGGGGCACTTCACGGTACGCGGTTTGGGAGCACGAGGACAAGCTGCTCCAACTAGGCGTCGCAGCCGTCCGCAACGATCAGGGTGGCGTGGTCGGTGCACTGCTCGTCGGGTACGACCTATCCAATGGCTTTGCGAAGCAAGAAGCGCGTCTGATCGGACACGACCTGCTCTTCGTCATGGGGGAGGGCATCTACAGCACCTCGACGTCCGTAGAGGTCCGGGACGCGCTCCAGAAGGCGCTCTACGCGCCGCCGCTCGACAGCGGGACCTTGGCGGCGCTGCAGGGCAAGCCGACTCTTCCCTGGATGACGACGCTTGCCGGCGATGAATACGTCGGCATCACAGCGGCGCTGCCGATGGGGCGCAGCGCTGAGGCGGCCTACGTCGTTTTGGCCGATCAGGCCAAGCACACGGCCCTTGCCGGCGTGGCCAACGTGATCCTCTGGCTCACGCTCCTCGGAATCGCTGGCGTCGCGATCTATGGTTACATCGCCGCAAACAGCCTCATGGAACCGATCGAGCAGATGGAAGACGACATCCTCGCGGTGATCAATGGCCGGGGCGACGTTCGGCTCGACGTGGATAGCGCGGAGCTCGGCGGCCTTTCGTATCGGGTGAACCAGTTGATCAATTTGTACACGGGTGTCGCAGAAGAAGACGAAGAGGGAAGGGCGGTGACGAGCAGCGGTGGCTGGGAGTCCGTGAGCATCTCGAGCTCGGCGTCGGCGTCACGGTCGACCTCCGGCAAGCCAGCGAGCCCCGACGACCCCGAGGCCCTCGCCCTGGCGGCGATTCCAGAGGGCGAGTACTACGCGCAGCTTTACCGCGACTATGTCGCAGCGAAAGAGGCGGCCGGAGAGGACGTCTCCAACATCCCCGAAGCCCGGTTCATCGAACGCATCAAAGGCAATGCCGCGCACCTGGCGAAGAAGCACGAAGCGCAAATGGTGCGCTTCAAGGTCGAGACCGTCGACAAGCAGGTCAATCTGAAGCCGGTCGTCATCCACTAGGCCGCGGCCTCGCCGTTGCGGGCTCCTCTCATTGCACCGCAGGCCCGTTCGGCCTAGTTGTTGTCGCGACATGGGGCTTTTCGATGTATTCAAGGGCGGCGGTGGCGGGCTCAGCAAGCACGTTGCGCGGGTAGCCAACAAGCGTGCGCAAAAGCACGAGCGCTGGGAGTCGATTCAGGTGCTCGCGAACGACGGGTCGGACGAGGCCATCCGCGCGCTCATGGCGCGTTTCGCGATTCGAGTGGACCCCAGCATCACCGATGGCGAGGAGAAGAACGCGGCTTTTTTGGGGATCGTGCAGAACGGTGAAGCGGCGCTCGGCCCTGTGCGCGATTTCCTTGCGTCTTCCGAGACGCTCGCCTGGCCCTTGAAAATTTTGCGGGAGCTTCAGAGCGAGGAAGAAGTCACGACGACTCTGCTGGAGCTGCTCTCGAAGATGGACATCGAATACGAGCGCGACCCACAGAAAAAGATCGACGTCATCGCCAGTTTCGAGGAATGCAAAGACACCCGCATCGTCGACGCGGTCACCCGTTTCCTCGAAGACATGAACGAGACCGTCCGGTTTCATGCCGCCGGCGCGATCCTAGCCCAGGACGAGGCCGACGCGGCGCTCGAACCCATGACGAAGGCGTTTCTCGCCGAAGAGAGCGTACGCGTGAGAATGCGCATGCTCGACGGCTACGTCGAGCGCGGCTGGAGGCTCGGCGACGTGAGGGAAGAGGCGACGAAGAAGATGCCGACAGGGTACTCGCTTGGGAAGAAGGGCGAAGTTCGGAAGAAGTAATACCGGGGCGCGGAAAAAACCCGTCACGGGGTTCCATCGAACGGGGCGCCTTGCAGAGGTGGCCGGAGGGGCTTGGGGCCTGAGGCCACGCAAGGCGCCCCTCGGAGCTCGCGCCAATCGGGGGTGGTTGCTGTTGTGCCGATTGTCACTCACACGTCGACTCCACCCCTGTCGCGCTTTTTTCCGCGCCCCGGTACGCCCGCGAGCACGCCCGTCGCGAGCCGTTCTTCGAACGTACGGTTGACCGTTGGTACCGTATCGCGCTTAGTCGGTGGTCTTCGTCTTCGGTGGCAGCACGAAGATGAGGCCGACGGTGAACATGCTGTTGAACTGCTTCAGGCGGTCGGCGCTGTCGATCTGACCGTCGTTGTTGTTGTCGGTGCCGCTGGTGTTGTACTTGAAAGGGATGCCTCGCCAGCGTAGCGCGATGCCGAGGAAATCGTGGAAGAAGGCGTTGAACGAGACGCCGAAGGACGGTGCGA
>SHLP01000017.1 GCA_004283055.1 Deltaproteobacteria bacterium | reverse complement strand
GGTTGGCCCTGTCTCCGTAGGGAGGGGCGCTTTTTTCCGTGCCCCGGTAGGCCCGTCGCACGCCATTTTCCACTTGAGCGTCTCTACGTCGTTGATTGATGTTGGGCTTGTCGGGCAGCGCTCAGTCCTTCACGAGTGCGAGCAAAATTCGGTCCGGGGCGTCGTCGAATCGGCCGTTTGACATGACGACGATGGTGTCGCCGGGCTCCGCTTCGGTCGCCGCCGCCTCGACCGCTTCTTCGACGCTCTCGCAGGCTCGCGCCTGACCACCGCGGCTCGAGATCGCCTCCGCGATGCTCTTCGTGTCCAGCTTCTCTTCGGCGGGAATCCCCGTCCGTCCAACGGGCGCCAAGATGCACACGTCTGCGGGCGCAAACGCGTCGGCATAGTCGTCCTGATGCAAGCGCCGAGACGCCGTCGCGCTCCTGGGTTCGAAGACTGCGATCAGTCTTCCCTTCGCGCGCTCTCGGAAGCCCGCCAGAGTTTCCTTCACGGCGCTTGGGTGGTGAGCAAAGTCGTCGTAGACCTCGACTCCTTTGCTGACTCCGACGAGCTCTTGGCGACGCTTGGTTCCGCGAAAGCCGGGCAGAGCAGCAATCAGCCTGTCGAGAGGCGCGCCTGCCGCCTCGCTTGCCATCGCGAGGGCCGCAACCGTGTTCCGGGCGTTGTGCTGGCCGAGCAACGGCAAGCTAGCTCGCCCGCACAGCGATCCGCCTCCGAATAGATCCATGGCGCCGCCCGGCGCAGGCATGCCGAGCCACATCGGTTGGACCTCGCCGCAGTCGTCGCCCTCGAGCGCATAGAAACGCACCTTGCAATGCGCCCTCGATGAAACCTCACGTACCACGGGGTCGCCTGCCCATGCGAAAAGCCAGCCCTCATTGGGAATCAGCTCGACGAAGCGACGAAACGCGGAGATGTACGCCTCTGCGTTTGGATAGATGTCGACGTGGTCGTATTCGATCGAGGTCAGAATCGCGGCGCTTGGGTGATAGCTCCAGAACTTGGGCTCTTTCTCGAAGAAAGCACTGTCGTACTCGTCGCCCTCGACGACGAACGGAAGCCCTTCGGACCCGAGCCGTGAGCTTCGATCGAAGTTCAAGGGAATTCCGCCGATGAAAAAGCCGGCGTCCATTCCTGCCTGCCGCAGCAAGTACGCAAGAAGGGCCGATGTGGTCGTCTTTCCGTGTGTTCCCGCAACGACCAAGGACTTGCGCCGCGAAAGAACTTTGGCGGCTAGCGCAGCAGGCATCGAGAGGGTTGGAAGCTCGCGACTCATGGCTTCTTGTGCTTCGGGGTTGTCTCGCCTGCAGACGTTGCCCACCACCACGAGGTCGGGGTTGCGGTCCAGGTTCCCGCTGCGCCAACCTTCCAAGCATTCAACGCCGAGCTCCTCGAGGTATGGACCGACCGGCGGGTCGAACGCCGTGTCGCTCCCACTCACGCGATGCCCGGCCTCGACGAGCAGCGCGGCGAGCGCGCTCATCCCCGTGCCCGCGATTCCGATCAGATGAACGTGCACCTGCGCTCCGGATTGCGGCAATTGCCCTGCAATATCGAGTCGGGTGTTGACAGACCCATCGGTGGGCCCATTATGAAGGCAAGGTGGCTGAAAGTTCGAAAAAGTTTTCTGATCGCGTCCGCGAGGTAATGGACGCCTTGATCGACGCTCTCGAAGGCCTGCTCAGCCCGCCTCCGTCGCCCGTTCCAGTGCGCGTCAGGCCCCCTCAGCTGCCCGCGAAACGCCGACGCTGAGTCCAAATCGCCAGCTCACTCTGCCGCAACGACTTGCTGGGCGACCTTGAGCGTTACGGGCACGCCGCTGAACGCCGCGTTTCCGCTGAGCTCATCGATCAGCTGGTCATCGGTGAGGTCGTTGACGCTCACGCCCGGGTGATTCGCCGCGACGCCCAGCTTGACGCCTTCACGGCCGTGACCGAAGCCGTGTGGGAGGCTCACGACTCCTGGCATCATGTCCCCCGTGATCTCAGCTGGCGCGGTGACCTCGCCTACGCGTGAGCTCAGGGTCACGTCGTCACCGGCACTCACGCCGAGCCGCTCGGCGTCGTCCGGGTGGATCATCACCGTGCAGCGGGTCCTACCCTTCATGAGGCGCGGGCTGTTGTGCATCCAGGAGTTGTTGCTGCGGAGATGCCTGCGTCCGATGAGAAGGAGCTTGCCTTCCGGGGCCGCAGAGGCTTCAGAAGCAAATCGCGCTCCAAGGCGGTCGAGATCCTCGACGAAGAGCTCGGGGGCCATGTCGATCGCGCCGTGCGCTTCCGGGATACGCTGCGGAAAACAGCTCTGAAGCGGCCCGAGGTCGACTCCGTGCGGCTCGTTCTTGAGCTTGCCGAGCGAGAGTCCCGTTCCGAGCGGCTTGAATCGCTTCCCATACGGTCCGAGGCGAAGGCCCACGTCGAGCACGCGCTCCGGTCCTGCTTTCTGAGCTGCCCGCGCCATCAGGTACTCCTTGCTCAGCTTCCCGTGACGCTTGGCGGCCAATCGGCAGCTGAGCTCGCTGAGGATCTCCCAGTCGTCCAACTCGTCCTCGGAGGTGGGGAAGGGTGGCGGGGAGTAGTTCGCCGTGTTGCGGACGGCGACCAGGTTGAGCGCGAGGTCGTAGTGGCTGCGTTGAATGGGAGACACGGGCGGCAGGATCAAGTCCGCGTGCCGGCTGGTCTCGTTGATGAAGAAATCGATTGCCAGGGTGAAGTCGAGCGACTCGAAGGCCTGATCGAGGCGTGCGCCGTTTGGGGTCGACAGGATAGGGTTGCCCGCCAGGACGACCATGGCCCGAATCTGCCCTTCGCCCTCGGTCAGAATTTCTTCGGCCATGACGGACGAAGGCAGCTCTCCCCCGAATTCGGGCAAGCCCCGAACGCGGCTGCGCCAACGTCCGTACGAACCTCGCCCAAGCCCGAAGCCCGCGATCTTCTGAAGGGAATCGATCGCCGGTGTTGCGAACATCGAGCCGCCCGGTTCGTCGAGGTTTGCGGTGACCGCATTGAGGGCGTTGACGAGCCACATGTTGAGGCCACCAAACTCCTGCGTGCAGGCGCCCATCCGGCCGTAGGCCACGGCTGTGGCGGCGCTCTGCATTTCACGTGCAAGTCGCTTCACCGTCGCTGCAGGAACTCCGGTAATCGCTTCGCTCGTATCCGGTGGATACGCCTTCGCGATCTCGATCAGACGGTCGAGGTTCTTCACATACGGTTTCAATCGTCCCAGGTCGGCACCCGAGGCGCAGACCTCATGGAGCATTCCGAGAAGGAACAAGGCGTCGGTGCCGGGCTGGATGAAGACGTGCTCGTCGGCGATCTGCGCGGTTTCAGACCTTCGTGGGTCGACGACCACGACTTTCCCGCCACGCTTGCTGATCGCTTGAAGCCGCTTCTTGATTCCAGGAGCCGACATGATGCTCCCGTTGGACGCAAGTGGATTGGCGCCGATCAGGATCATGTAGTCGGTGCGATCGACGTCGGGGACTGGAAACAGCAATTGGTGACCGTACATGAAGTACGAAGCGAGCATGAGCGGCCACTGGTCACACGAGCTTGCCGAGAATCGATTTTTTGTCCCCAGCGCCCGGAAGAACGCAGGCCCGTACACCAGCGTTCCGAAGTTGTGGGCGTTCGGGTTGCCGAAATAGAGTCCCACCGAGCCGCGCCCGTTCTGCTTCTGGACGGCATGGAGTCGATCGACCGCCAGCTCGAGCGCCTCATCCCACGAAATGGGCTCCCAACTTTTTCCGACTCTGCGGACCGGTTGCTTCAGCCGGTCGGGGTCTTCGTACAAGTCTTTGAGCGCGGTCGCTTTCGGGCAGATGTGTCCGCGGCTGAACACGTCTGCATCATCTCCGCGGATCGACTTGACCTCGGTGCCGTCGATTTCGACTTCCAGTCCGCACATCGCTTCGCACAGATTGCAGGTTCGGTAGTGGGTGCTGCTCATCCGTGGAGCATACCCGAGACGAGGCCTCGGGCGTACCCGCGGCGTTTAGGCCTTTTGGAAGGAGAACGACGTGCCGTCGGAGTCGACCGCGATCGTGTCTCCGTCGCTGAACTCGCCTCGGAGGAGGGCCTCCGCGAGGGGGTCTTGAAGCTCCCGAACGAGGACCCGCTTCAAAGGACGCGCGCCGAATGCCGGATCGTAACCCAGGTCGATCAGTCGCTCTTTCGAGGCATCGGTCAATGTCAGCCCGATCTCCCGGGGAGCCAAGAGCTTGTGGAGCTGTCGGAGTTGGATTTCGAGGATCGCCGCGAGCTCCTCCTTGTCGAGCCGGTCGAAGATGAGAACCTCGTCGACTCGGTTGAGGAACTCCGGTCGGAAATAGTCGTGGAGCCGCTCCTCGATTCGCTCGTTCAGCGCCTCGTCGGAACCCTGATGCTCGAGAATGAGCTCGCTCCCCACGTTCGAAGTCATGATGATGACGGTGTCTCGGAAATGCGCGACCCGCCCGCGAGAGTCGCTGAGTCGACCGTCTTCGAGAACTTGAAGCAAGATGTTGAACACGTCGGGGTGGGCCTTTTCGACCTCGTCGAACAAGACCACTGAATACGGGCGGCGGCGGACGGCTTCGGTCAAGAACCCGCCTGCTTCACTATCGACGTATCCTGGCGGCGCCCCGATCAGGCGCGCGACCATGTGCTTTTCCATGAACTCGCTCATGTCGAGCCGCGTCAGCGCAGCCTCGTCGTCGAACAGGAATGCAGCCAGGGTCTTGGCGAGCTCGGTCTTGCCGACCCCCGTCGGGCCGAGAAAGAGAAACGAGCCGATGGGACGCTTGGGGTCGCGAAGACCGACGCGCCCACGCCGCACGGCTTTGCTCAGTGCGCTCACGGCGTGGTCCTGGCCGACGACGCGCTCTCGCAGTCGGTCCTCCATGTGCAGGAGCTTTTGTGCTTCTTCTTCCATCATTTTGGAGGCCGGCACGCCCGTCCAGAGCGAGACGACCGCGGCGACGTCTTCGGGGCCCACCGAGCTGTCCGACTCGTCACCGTCGAGGCCCAAGCGAACGCGCGCTGCGCTCTCGTCGATGAGGTCGATGGCGCTTTTCGGTAGCTCGCGTCCCGCCACGTAGCGGCGCGCGAACCGAACCGCGGCGTCGAGCGCCGGCTCGCTGATCTCGACCTCGTGGGCCGCCTCGAGCCGCGCCTTCAGACCTTGCAGGATCGCCACCGCCTGTTCCGAGCTTGGCGGCTCGACTGTAATCGGGACGAGCCTGCGTGACAGCGTGCTCGCTTCGTCGTTGATCTCTCGAAGCTCATCGGGAGTGCAGCGTGCGAGTGCCCGGACCTCCCCGCGGCTCAGAGCACTGGCAAGCATGTCTCCGGCGCCGCCCTTGGCGCGGAGAAAGCCGGCAAGATTGGGTAAAAACAAGATGACCTGCCCGCCCGAGTCGCGGACAGCATCGAGGATCGACCGCATGCGCTCCTCGAGCTGCCCGCGGAGCTTGGTCCCCGCAACCAGCTCCGCGGAATCGAGCGCGATGATGCGCTTGTCAGCCAGGAGCTCGGGCACTTCATCGGCTGCGATTCGAGATGCGAGTCCATGAACGAGCGCGGTTCGGCCGGTTCCGTCCTCGCCGACGAGTAGCGGGTTGTTCTCTTTGCGCCGCGCGAGGACTTGGAGCATCCGCCGAAGCTCGGCCTCCCGCCCAATGAGCGGATCGAATGCGTCTTGAGCTGCCAAGCGCGTCAGATCGCGGCCGTACTCGTCCAGAACACCCATCTCTGCCTCTGCACGTCCGTCGGGTCTATCGTTTTCGCCGGCGTCCGCCAAGGCTTGGCGTAGAATCGCGCTGCTCATGCCGGAGGTTCGAAGGACCGAACGGAGCAGGCCTTCGGGCTCCTGTGCACAGGCCAGAGCCAAGTTGGCGGTGCCCACGGGGAGCCCAGCGTGCTGGGTTGCCTCGAGCTCGGCCCTCGACAGCAGCTCCAAGAAGCGGGTCGACAAGTACGCGAGACCATTCCGCTCGGTCTTCGCGACCCTTCGCAGCGCCCATTCGGAATCGACCAGCACGTCGGTCGCGTCGACCCCCGCCGAGTCGAGCGCTGCTTGGACCGCCGGCGCCGTATCCACCAGCTCGTACCAAAGATGAATGGGCTGAACTTCTGCGTGCCCGCGCTCGTCTGCGAGCCGTTGCGCCGCGGCGACGTATCGACGCGCGTCCTCGCTGTAGGAATCGAGACGCAGGGTGAGCTTTTTCAAGCCTGCTCGTCCGCGGCTTTCCTTGCCGCCACGAATTGAAGCCGCAAGTCGTAGAGCACCTCGGTGATGAGCCGCTCTTCCTCACCCGTGAGGTTCCCCCGAGTCTTTTCCTCGAGAAGAGCGATACAGTCGATCGACTGCTTTGCGTGGGCGAGGTTCACCGTCGAGTCGTCCTCCGCACCAGGCAACTTGCCGAGATGAATGAGCGCAGACGTGCTCAACGACAAGATGAAGGTGTTGAAGTCGATGGTCGGCGCTGAGCCCTCTTCCTCACTCATACGCGCTACTCCGTCTCGGACCCATCTTCGAAACTCGCGGGGTCGATCTCGACCGTGTCGTACGAACCCTCTCGATCAGCGAGGCTCGCCAATCGCTGCTCGTACTCTTCCTTGGAAATCAAGCCCTTCGCGATGTTCCGTTCGACGATGCGCTTGTCCACTAGTTTGTCTCCGAGGGATGCCATGCGGCCGAGTGTAGATTCGCCGCCCCGCGTGTCAACTCACACAAGTTTGACACCCCCTCAGGGACCCCCGATCCTGAATTCGTGCTTCGCACGGTACCACCATCGGCTGACCAGCTTCGCGAGCTGGAGATCCTGATTCGGGCGCACCACCCACTGTTGTTGGTCGAGACCGTCGAAGAGGAGCGAGTGCACGTGCTGCTGGAGCATGCTGCGGAGAACACCAGCTTGCCGCTTTTCTCCTGGACCCAGGTCGATGGCCTTCGCCGTGAGCTGCCCGAACCGGGGCAGACCCCCGAGAGCGGACCACCGCAGAAAGCCCTTTCGTTCATCGAGCGGTCCAACCTCGAGGCGATCTTTCACCTCAAAGGGCTCGGCCCCTACCTTCACGAGCCCGCCGTCATCGCCCAAATCAAGAACATCCACAAGAAGTACTTCGGACACCGCGGAGCGATCATCGTTTCAGGCCATGGCATCGACATGCCCCCGAGCATCGAGCATCTCTTTACCCCGCTCAGCCTCCACGCCCCTTCGTCCGAGGCCTACCATTCGTTCGTACAGGCGGTGCTTCGCGATCTGGCCAAGCGGCTTCACGTCAAGGTCGAGCTCTCGAGCATGGATGTGTCACAGCTGCTCGCGGCCCTGCACGGTCTCACGTTCTTCGAGGTGCAAAAGATCATCACTCAGGCGGTGATCGAGGACGGTGTCCTCGGGCGCGAAGACATTACCAAAGTGCTGCAGGCCAAGCGCCAGATCATCGAACGCTCCGGCGTACTCGAATACTTCCCCCATGAGCACGAAATGGGCGACGTGGCGGGTTTGAGCGAGCTCAAGGACTGGCTGCGTAAGCGCCAGGCCGCATTCGAAGACCCAAAGCGCGCCAGGGAATACGGACTGTCGCCTCCCAAGGGGCTGATGCTGATCGGAGTTCAGGGCTGCGGAAAGAGCCTCTGTGCCAAGGCGGTCGCCGCCGAGTGGAAGCTTCCCTTGATTCGCCTCGACCCGTCGAACCTCTACAACCGCTACGTTGGCGAGAGCGAAAAGAATTTGAAACGCGCGATCAAGCTCGCCGAAGCGATGGCTCCGGTCGTCCTATGGATCGACGAAATCGAAAAGGCGCTTTCACAAGAAGATGCCGAGGGCGGACCTGCGCAGAGGATTTTTGGAACCTTCTTGGCCTGGCTCCAGGACAAGAAGGAAAGTGTCTTCGTCATCGCGACCGCCAATGACATCTCGAAGCTGCCCCCAGAGCTGATGCGCAAGGGCCGTTTCGATGAGATCTTCTTCGTCGACCTTCCCGGTGCCGAGGCGCGCAAGCGGATCCTTCAGATCCACCTCGAGCGTCGAAAACGGAATCCTGTCGACTTCGACATACGGCGGCTCGTGGAGCTGACCGACGGATTTAGCGGTGCCGAAATCGAGCAAGCGGTCGTCTCCGCCCTGTACACCGCATTCTCGAATCAAGAAAAGCTCACGACCGAGCTCATCGCCGACGAGATCGAGATGACCAAGCCGCTCTCGGTGACCATGGCCGAGCGGATCGACAGCCTGCGCGCTTGGGCCAAGGATCGCGCCGTTTTCGCGGGCTGACGAGTGCCGGATAGCGCCGGACAGGTGCTTGATGTACGCTCATACCCTTAGCTTGAGAGGTTTCCGATGCGCATACGCTTCATTCTTGTCGGTGTCGTTTTTGCGTCATTTTTGGCTGCGTGCAGCACTGTTCAGGTCGACGAAATCTGCGTCGAGAACTGCCCGACCGATCGCGGTATCGAAGTGCAAACCAGCTTCGGTCCCGTCGAAGGTTACGAGGACGACGGGGTGCTTTCGTACCGCGGCATCTCGTACGCGGCGCCGCCGGTTGACGAGCTTCGCTGGAGACCTCCGGTCGACCCGGAGCCTTGGACGGATATCCGACCGGCGACCGAGAAGCCCAACATCTGCCCGCAGCTCGCTTTCGCGGGCCTTCCAGTGCCGGGATTCAGCCCGAGCGAGGATTGCCTCTACCTGAACGTCGATACGCCGGCCGACGGCTTGGGCATTCCCGTCATGGTCTGGATCCACGGAGGAGGTTTCACCTTGGGTGAAGGCGTGCAGGCCGACGGCGGCACGGCTGGCGATTTGATCGCCCGCGAAGTTGGTGCGGTCGTGGTCAGCATGAACTACCGCCTCGGCCAGCTTGGCTTCTTGGCGCACGACGAGCTCTCTGCCGAGAGCTCCGATGGAGCATCCGGCAACTACGGATTGATGGACCAGACCGCTGCGCTGAGATGGGTCCAACAGAACATCGAACGCTTTGGCGGGGACCCGGACAACGTCACCATCTTCGGCGAGTCCGCGGGCGCGTTCAGCGTTTGCAGCCATTTGGCCTCTCCGACGAGCGCGGGGCTGTTCGACAAAGCCATCCTGCAAAGCGGCTCGTGCGAACGTCCCTGGCCGACACTTGCCGCGGCCGAAGCGCAGGGCGACGCGTTTGCGGCGGCATTGGGATGCGACGCCGAGGCCGACAACTTGGCGTGCATGCGGGCGAAGTCGGCGGACGAAGTCATTGCGGCTCTGCCGCCGGCGCCCAACTTCGGTTTCAACCCGAGCGTGGACCCGACGGGAAGCTGGGGCCCGGTGCTCGACGGGTCGTTCTTCATCGAACAGCCAAGTGAGTCGTTTAGCAGCGGCAATTTCAACCAGGTGCCGACGATCCTCGGCTTCACGCGTGAAGAGGCCAGGCTCTTCGTCTGGCTGGGCGAGCTCGCCGATCCGCCCCTCGAGGTCACAGCCGGCAACTACGAAGAGCTGATCGCGAACTTCGTCGGAGGGGACACCGAGCTCGCTGCCCGCGCGGCCGAGCAATATCCGCTGGCGGACTATTCGGAGCCTGCGGTTGCTCTGGCTGCAGTTGCCACGGACACGATTTTTCGATGTCCGGCCAAGCTCGAAGCCGCGAAGCTGGGCGCGTTCGTCCGGACATACCTCTACCAGTTCGAGTACCAGGACGGACGTTCGCAGCTCGAAGCCGTCCTGCCGTTCATCGGCGGCAGCCTACCGAGCTATGACTTGGGCGCGTTTCACTCTGCAGATATCCCGTATGTCTTCGGCTATGACCCGCTTCTGGTGATCGACTTGGAGGACGGCTTCTCGGCCACCCTCAACACCTGGGAAGCGGGAACGGCCGACTGGGTACTTTGGACCGAGCTCCTGGGCGACTTCTGGCGCTTCGCGCTGACCGATCGCCCAAGCCCGCTCGGCGGCTTCGAATGGCCGACCTACGACGCTGAGACCGATCAGCACAAAGTCTACGACACGACTGTGCGGCTGGGGAGCAACGCGGCGCCGAAGTGCGACTTCTGGGCCGGCGAAGACTACTTGGTCAGCGCGCTCTGAGGCTCAAACGCTCCGCTCAGCCCGCTTCGCCGAGGGTACGCTGGTTGTAAGAATGTTCGTCGCGCATGCCTTCCATCGTGCTCTTCTCGACGAAGGCCTCGAGCTTCTTTCGGATGAGCGGAACCTTTGCGGTAGCTTCGAACTCGACGTCATAGGTGCAGCCGCTTCCATTTGGCGCAATCGTGACATTCGAGTCGATCTCACCGGGGGTGCCCACGACGTCGATGTGACTCCTGCAGGTCTTCTTCTCGCCCGCGTCTCGCCACTCGCGGCGCTCGACGATCGTATTGGTCGCATTGAAGAGCTTCTTCGCAAAGCCAGGCAGGTCGCTATCGATTTCGCGGGTCGAAGTGATGACCTTCGTCCCACCCGACTCCTCGACCTGGACGCGTACGTTCCGCTCGCCGGACGCTTCGCAGCGCTTTTTGATTTGCTCCGGATCGGTGACGAATCGGAAAACCGTATCGACGTCCTGGCTGTAGTTGATGGTCAGTTTCGGCATGACTAGCTCCTGTTACGACGCCCGCAGCCTAACACGCTTGTCGCCAAAATCGAGTGGCTAGGATCCAAAGACCACGTGCAGGATCACCTGGGCAACCGCGAAGTAAACGACGAGGCCCAAGACATCGACGACCGATGCAATGAACGGAGTCGACGAGACCGCAGGGTCGAGCCCTGCGCGTCGAATCAGCAGCGGAAGAAGTGATCCGATCATCGTGCTGAGGGTGACTATGGCGAGAATACTCGCGCCGACGGCTGTGGCGATCGCGATGGGCTCGACGGTTTCGCCCGCGAACCAGCCTCGTGCGAAGCCGATCAGGCCGAGCGCAATCCCGAGTGACAATCCGATCAGCAGCTCTCGACCCGCCACTTTGGCCCAATCGCCGGGACGCAGCTCACCCACCGCCATGGCGCGAATGATTAGCGTTGCGGACTGTGATCCGGCGTTGCCGCCCGATGCGATGATCAGTGGAATGAACAGGACGAGCTCTACCGTTGCGGCGAGGAAATCTTGGTTTTGGCGGATCACCGTCGCGGTCAGCAACTGCGCGATGAAGAGAAGCACGAGCCAGGAGCCGCGCTTCCATACAAACTCGGCCCAGCTCGTATCGAAGTACGACTCCTCGAGCGGCACGACGCCACCCATCTTCTGTGCGTCCTCGGTGGCCTCTTCAATCACGACGTCGACGACGTCATCGATCGTGACGACGCCGAGCATGCGTGACAGCCTGTCGACCACTGGAAGCGCCGCCAAATCGTAGCGCGCAATCGCATCTGCGACCTGCTCCTGGTCATCGAACGCCGACACCTTGAACACGTTTTCGACCATGATCTCCGATAGCGGCTGGGCCGGCTCGCTGAGGATGAGGTCGCGCAGGGAAACGACTCCCAGAAGCTCGCCGCTCGGGCGACAGACGTAGATGTAGTAGAGCATCTCCGCCATTTCTTCGCGTCCGAAGCGCCGCGCAGCCTCCATCGCTTCCCAGGCTTTCGTCTCCGGAGGCAAGGACGCGAACTGAGTCGTCATCAAACCACCGGCGGTTTCCGGCTCGTACTGGACGAGCTCCCGGACCTCTTCGGCAGCTTCGGGCTCGCGGCGCTCGAGCGCGGTGAGCAAGGCGGCCGCATCGTCCTCTTCGAGCTCTTGAAGCAGGTCGACGCGGTCGTCGGGGTCCATCTCTCCGAGCAGCTCGACCGCGCGGCCCGTGTCGATCGCGTTGAACACCAGCACCTGCCGACTTGGGCTCAGGCGCTCGACGACATCGGCCGCGGTCTCGGTCGGCAAGGCGCGCACGAGGGTGACCGCCTCCCTCGCGGATAGATCCTCGAGGAGCTCGGCGATATCCTCTGCGTGAAACTCTGAAACCGCCTCGCGAACGGCCTCAGGACCGATCGCGATCGCGTCTTGGAGGTCCGGTCCTATGAGGGGCGCCAACCGCATCGCGCCCGATTCTGGCGCATGCAGGCAGCCCCCGCAGCAAAAATCTCGCTCAGTCGGCTTCTTGCTTCTTTCGGAAGCGGATGTTGACTAGCTCGACCATCAGGGCGAATGCCATCGCGAAGTAGATGTAGCCCTTGTTGATGTGTTGCCCGAGGCCTTCTGCGGTGAGCAAGACGCCGATCAGCAGGAGAAAGGATAGGGCGAGGATCTTCATCGACGGGTATTTGTTGACGAAGTCTCCAATCTGCTTGGCAAAAATCAGCATCACCGCGATTGCGATGACGACGGCCGCGACCATGACCTCGATGTCCTCGGCCATGCCGACCGCGGTGATCACCGAATCGAGTGAGAAGATGATGTCGAGCACCATGATCTGAGCGATGATGCCGGGCAGACCGTTGAACCAGCCCTTGATGTCGTCCTGGTGCTCGCCTTCGACCTTCTCGTAGATCTCCTGCGCGCTCTTGGCGATCAAGAACAGCCCGCCACCTAGCAGGATGAGATCGCGGCCCGAAAACGGATGCCCCATCAATTCGAACAGCGGCTGCGTCAGCTGCATCACCCAGTTGATCGTCATCAGCAGGGCGACCCGCGTGAGCATCGCGCCAAGGAGTCCGAGCCGATAGGCTAAACCTTGTTTCTCCACGGGCAGCCGCGAAGCCAGGATTGCGATGAAGACGATGTTGTCGATCCCGAGGACGATCTCCAGGAGCGTCAGCGTCAGTAGAGCGACCCAGGCATCGGGATTGGAAAGCAGCTCGATCATCGCCTCGCGTTCTATTAGCTTGACTCGCCTGTCCGCTGCAAACCCCGCTTGGCAAGTCGTGGGCATCGGGGTACCTCGGAATGCATGGCACACCGATTCGCGACGATCGCGGCGCACGCCGGGAGGCTCAGCAGCCAGGCCGGAGAGCCGGTCACCCCGCCGATTTCGCTCTCTACGACCTTTCTCCAGACCGGGCCCGGGGAACAACGAGAACACGCGTACAGCCGTGTCAGCAATCCAAGTCGGGACGCGCTGGAGCGTAGCCTGTCGACGCTCGAAGGGGGATCGAGCGCATCCGTGTTCTCATCGGGCTGCGCCGCCATGCACGCGGTACTTCAGCTCCTGAGCCCAGGCGAGCAGCTCGTCGCCTGTGGCGACATCTATGGAGGCACCTATCGACTGGTCGAGCAGCTCGTAAGGCCCATGGGTGTCGACGTCGCCTGGGTCGATATGTGGGACTTGGCGGCGGTTCAAGCCGCGATCGAGGATCGTAGCAAGATGGTCTGGATCGAAACGCCGACCAACCCATTGCTTCGGGTGTTCGACATCGAAGCAATTGCCGACCTGGCCAGGGCGCGCGGCGCGTGGACAGTCGTCGACAGCACGTTTGCAACGCCGATGCTCCAGCGGCCGCTTCAGATGGGCGCTGACTTGGTGGTACACTCTATGTCGAAATACCTCAACGGGCATAGCGATGTCGTCGCCGGCGTGGTCATTAGCCAGCGCGCCGAGCTTGCCGACCGACTTCGCTTCATTCAGCGCGCGGGGGGTGCGGTTCCATCGCCATTCGACTGCTATCTGGTGGCGCGAGGCGTAAAGACGCTCCCCATTCGAATGACCCGCCACTGCGAGAACGCGCAGGCGCTTGCCGAATGGCTGCGCACGCAGAACGGTGTCGCCGCCGTGCACTACCCTGGGCTCGAGGACCACCCTCAGCACGGTCTAGCCGCCCGGCAGATGAGCGGATTTGGCGGAATGCTGTCGTTCGAGCTCGAAGGCGGCGCGCAGCGCAGCAAGACTCTCCTAGAGCGGGTCCGTCTCTTTTCGCTCGCTGAGAGTCTAGGGGGGGTGGAGTCGCTGATCGGGCAACCGGCGCTGATGAGCCACGCGTCCATGCCCGAGCACGTTCGGGAAGCACAGGGGATTCGAGGCGGTTTGATTCGGCTTTCAGTGGGTCTCGAAGACATCGAAGATCTCCGCGAGGACCTCGAGCAGGCTCTTCTCGCCCCATAGTTGCGAGGCTTTCGACGGCTGGCTAACCTGACCTCGTGGGGTTTAGGTTGAACACAAGCCGTTTGTTGTGCCTGTTCGTGTCGATTCTGGGGCTTTCCTGCGCCGAGGAAGGGGGGCCCGTGCTCGTCGATGCGCAGTGGAACCTGACCTGTCCGGCCGACAGTGAAGTCGACTGCGGAAGCCTCGCAACGGAAACCTGCCTCGGAAGCGTGGGCCAACGGGCAATTCTGGGTGTGCACGGTGAGCTTGCTTGCACCGGTGACGCCATCTTGGCCGTTTGCGAATCGGTCGATCGCCCGGACGGGACGAGAAACATTTCGCTCGAGGCTAACGTCGACCGCGGTGACCGAAGCTTTCCCAAGTTCGCCTTCGAGCTCGGGGCGCGGATTGACCCGGCGGATAACTCGGTGGAAAGCTGTAACGTCACGATCACCGAGGACGAGGTCCCTTACAACGTCGGTGGCTGCGGCGAGGAGCCGCCCTCGATGGCACAGCCCTGTCAGCTATCGAACATCTCCACGGGCAACGGTGAGGTTAGCTTCGCGATAGAGTGCAGGTCCTTGATTAGCAGCGTCACCGGCACGTCCGGCTTCGACGTGGGCGCTGTGGGTGGCGGCCCAACGCCAATCCAGTTCGCGAACTGCAGAGGCCTCTAGAGCGATTTCTGAGAGTGGTCGTTGCCGTCGTAGCGCAGCGCCGTGGGCTTCTCGTCGACGACGGTGTGAATCTCGACAGGCCTCGTCCAAATCCGCGAAAGCGCCTTCACGACTTCCTGGGCCCAGTCCAGCCGCAGGTCGGCGCCTTGATGACGGTGCTCCAAGAGGAGCTCGGAGCGATTTTGATGGTTTGCGTCGACCACGGAGATGATCGGGTTGCCGGCGTTGGTCAGGCTCGTGAGGAGCTGGCTCTTCACCTCTTGGAAGGTGCGGCTCTCGATCTCCCAGCGATCGTTTCGCTGGTTGTATCCGAACGAGTAGAGCTTCTGATCGGCCACGAAGTCTTCGGTGAGGTATTCGTCGATGAAGGTCACGTCGTTGTACAAGGCGCGCACCTCGAAGATCTTCTCGCGGCCTAGCCCGGTGCGGCGATCCCAGTGGCGTCGAACCCCCCAGTCGTCGCAATCGTCCCACTCTTTGCCGAACTGCCCTTTGTTCCAGCGGTCTTCGATGTGCCGGAATAGCTCGATGCCGAGCTTGTAAGGGTTGAGTTGCCCGGGAGTTGTCGCCAAGACGCTGGCGCAGCGGTCTGCATAGTCGACGATCTCACTCGCGTCGCAGATGTTCTCCGTCATGAGGCGGCTGTGCCAGTAGCTCGCCCAACCCTCGTTCATGATCTTGGTCTGCATCTGCGGCAAGAAGTAGTAAGCCTCTTCGCGGATGACTGCGAGGCACTCGCGCTCCCATCGCTGAAGCGGGGCGTTCTCGAGCAAGAAACCCAGCACGTCTCGCTCCGGCTCCGTCGGGAATCGCTGCGCTTGCGCGGCCTCATCCACGAGCTTTTTCTTCTGTGATTCGACGAAGTCTTCCGGATTGATGAACGATTCCATGTACTCGCGGTCGACTCGCAGAAGTGGAACCTCGGGAGCTTCCGGCGGCTCGTCCTCTTCGGAGCTGCGGGGGCTGCTCTCGATCGGCAAGAACGGCTTCTGCGGGTCGATCAGGTTTTCGAGGCTAAGGCAGGCGTCGATGAAGTTCTCTACGGTCTCGATGCCGATGCGATTCGCCCACTTCCGAACGATTGCCCCATGATTGGCCATGGCGTCGATCCACTTGCGAACGTCGGCACCGCTCCTTGGGTCGCGCCCCTGGCTGGTCATTCGAAAACAGAAGTTGTTCTTGAAGAAATCAACATGCCCGTACACGTGCGCCATCACGAGCTTCTGATCGACGATGCTGTTCCCCTCGAGAAGATAGGCAATCGACGGATTGTTGTTGATGACGAGCTCGTAGATCTTCGAGAGCCCATACTCGTGGCTCTTGCTCAAGCGCTCGTATTCCATGCCCCAACGCCAATGAGGATAGCGGGTTGGAAAGCCGCCGTACGCGGCAACCTCGTTCATCTGGTCGTAGCTCAGGACCTCGAAGATCGTCGGAAAGAAATCAAGCCCCACCTTCGTGGCGAACTCTTCGATTCGTCGCTGTTCGTCACGCAGGTAGTTTGGAAGGGCCGTTTTCAGAGCGAATTGGGCCACGCGCTATTTACCCTTCCCCAAGAACTCGCGAATCGACTCGACGATTGCGTCGCGATCGTTGATTTCGCTCGTAATCAGTTGCTCGTCACCAGAGAAATGCTCTTTGAGATCCTTGATGAACTGCCCCGAGCCGTAGGGGCTATCGACTTGGCCGTAACAAAAGACGTTAGACGCTGGGAGCAGTAGCTTTTTCAGGATGTCGACACAGAGAAGCGTGTCATCGACGCTCCAGTTGTCGCCATCCGAGAAGTGAAACGGGTAGATGTTCCATTCCAACGAAGGGTAGTCGCGTTCCACGATGTCGGCGGCTAGCCGATACGCCGACGAGATCATCGTTCCCCCGGACTCCCGCGTGCGGAAGAACGTGTCGCGGTCGACCTCGCGTGCTGCGGCGTCGTGAATGATGAATCGCGTCTCGATGCCCTTGTATTGTTTGCGCAACCAGGTGTCGATCCAGAACGATTCGATGCGAACGATCTCTTTCTGCTCGTCTCCCATCGAACCCGATACGTCCATCATGTAGATGATGACTGCATTCGCAACGGGCTCTTCTTCGGTTTTCCAGGACTTGTACCGCATGTCCTCGCGGGTCGGAATGATCACAGGACGCTTGGGATCATAGGTTCCAAGCGCGATCTGGCGGCGGAGCGCGCTCCGAAACGTCCGTTTGAAATGGCGCAGCGAGTTCGGCCCGACGTTGCGAACGCCGATGTAGCGATCCTTCTTGTCGACGATTGCGCTCTTTCCCTTGTTCTCGATCTTGGGCAGCGCGAGCTCCTCGCCGAGTATGTCCGCCAGCTCGTCGAGCGTAAGCTCGACCTCGAGAGGATGATCGCCAGCCTGATCGCCCGCTTGCTTCCCATCGCCGTCGCCCTCCTGCGGGCTGCCAGAGAGCGGGTCGCCCGGGTCCCCGTCACCCTGGGCAACCCCGCCTTGCTGCTTGTCGCCAAACCGCAGCTTTGGGATGTCGATGTGCGGAATGGGGATGGACACGATGTCCTTGCCTTGCCGGCCTAGCAGCTCTCCCTTCGAGATGTACTTGCGCAGATTCTGACGAATCCGACCGCGAACGATGTTCCGGAACCGGGAGTGATCCTGGTCGATGCGCAGCGACACCCGTTACTCCTTTACGTCGCCCCTCGCGAAGATACTTGCGACATAGGCGAGCACATCCGTCGCCGACGCCTCGTTGTAGCCATAATACTTGATGAGCCGATTCTTGATGATGTCGATTTTGTCCTGGGTTTCTTTGTCGATGACATTGGAAACGAAGCTCGACAGCTTGATCGAGTCTTTCTGGTCTTCGAAGAGCTTCATTTCGAGTGCGCGCCGAAGGCGGTCGTTCGTTTCGTACGTGAACTTCTTACCCTCGAGCGCCAGGTGGCCGATGAAGTTCATGATCTCTCGCCGAAAATCGTCCTTGCGAGGCTCGGTGATGTCGATCTTTTCCTCTATGGAGCGCATCAGGCGCTCGTCTGGCTCCTCGTCCTTGCCCGTGTATTTGTTCTTCACTTTCTGCTTCATCAAGTACGCGCGGATGTTGTCGACGTAGTTGGCCGAAAGGCGTCCGATCGCTTCTTCATCCGCGCTGATCGCACGCTGCACTTCGTTCTTGACGATCTCGTCGTACTCGGCCTTCACCACTCCGATCAGCTCGCCGTAGCGTTTGCCCTGTTCGTCGGCGACGGTGAGCGACGCAGCGAGCCCCTTTTCGAGCTCGTTCAGCACCATGAACGGATTGATGTAGCCCTCGGTGCCTTCACGCACGAGCGAGTTGCTGATCTTGTCCTGCACGTACCGTGGTGACATGCCCTCGAGGCCCTCGCGGCTTGCCTCTTTGCGCAGTTCTTTCACGTTGTCTTGAGTGTAGCCCGGCAGAATCTTTCCATCGTAGAGCTTGAGCTTCTGCAGCAGTGCGAGCTGATGCTTCTTAGGCTCCTCTAGACGCGTCAAGACAGCCCACATGGCCGCAACCTCGAGCGTATGCGGCGCAACGTGCTTGCCTCGCAAGCGCGCAGAGCTGAAGTCCTTTTGATAGATCTTGATCTCCTCGCTCATCTTCGTGATGTACGGGATGTCGATCTTGATGGTGCGGTCGCGAAGCGCCTCCATGAACTCGTTGTTGATGAGCTTTTTGTATTCCGCTTCGTTCGTGTGTCCGATGATCACTTCATCGATGTCGGTTTGTGCGAACTTTTTCGGCTTGATTTTGTGCTCTTGCGTCGCACCGAGCAGGTCGTAGAGGAAAGCGACGTCGAGCTTCAAGACCTCCACGAATTCGACCACGCCGCGGTTCGCGATGTTGAACTCGCCGTCGAAGTTGAACGCCCTCGGATCCGAATCAGAGCCGTATTCGGCAATTTTTCGGTAGTTGATGTCGCCAGTCAGCTCGGTGGAATCCTGGTTTTTCTCATCCTTCGGCTGAAACGTGCCGATCCCCACTCGATCCTGCTCGCTCAGGATGAGGCGCTTCACGTTGATGTGATTGGCCATCACCTTCGACCAATCGCCGTCGTAGCGTTCGAGCAGGCTCCTGAAGATGAATCGACATGCCGGGTTGAGCTCCCCGCTGACGCGCACGCGTCGCCTATCGTCGCCCAAGCGAAGCTCCTGAACGGCCTGGTCGCGCCATTCGGCCGGGATCAGACGAAGCGGCTCATCGTGCATTGGGCACGGGAACACGTCATCGCCGCCCGCAAGCCCCGTCTGGTGCAAGTTGATCCACTCGTAGGTATAGAGCGCGCCTTCTGGCGTTCGAGAGTAGCGCTCGAGCCCCTTCTTGAGCAGGCGTGCGATCGTGCTCTTGGAGGAACCCACCGGCCCGTGCAGTAAGATGATTCGCTTTTCCGGTCCGTAGCCTTGCGCCGCGGCGTGCAGCACGTGAACCAGGCGCATCAGCGGAATGTCTAGACCGAAAATCGCGTCCTTTCCATTTTCGATGGGGTCTTTGAAGAAGGGATAACGAATCAACCTCTTCTTGTTGTCGATGTACTCCTCTTCGCCGTACGAGATCACCATGTCGTAGAGGCGCTGAAACGCGTTGCGCGTAACCTGAGGTTTCTCTCGTACGATTTGAAGGTACTCTTCGAAGGCGCCTTCCCAGTGTAGATCCTGGTAGCTTTCGTAGTCCTGCAGGGCAGCAATCTGCTTGACCATTTCCCCCATTGCGAAGTCCTCCTTGTCGATGAGACTAACACCTACCACGACCGTTGTTAACTATCGAAGCCACGCCGCAACGCAGGTCGCAACCACGGCCGCGAAGACGAACCACCTCAAGCCGGCGACAGGGACTTTGAGCATCAGGCGAACGCCGAGCCGTGCGCCGACGATCGACGCAGCCGCCAAAACGATTGCCGGTGTCCACGACACCAGACCGGCCCATACGAAGATTCCAAGTGAGACCGTGCCAAATGTAAGCGTAAGCACCAGCTTGAGCGCATTCCCACCGATCAAATCGTGACGCAGCGTTCCAACGAGAACCGCAAGCAAGAGGAAGCCGACCCCGGCCTGGATGAAACCCCCGTACAGGCCAGCCAGAAACAGGCCGGCGTATGAATGAGGAGCCTCACGCGGACGCAGCGCTGGCCCTTCTCTCGGAATCAAGGTTTGCTTCCGAAAAGCGATGAGCGCTGCCATCACCATCATCGTCACGAGCATGATCGGCTTGAGCATCTGCCTAGGAACCCAGGTCGCCAGCAAGGCGCCGAGGATCGCGCCGAGCACGGTAGGGATCAGGATTGGAACAATCGAGCGCGTGTCGAGCTTGCCCTCGCGCCGTAGCGCGCTGGTTCCCGCGACGCTCTGGGTGACGACCCCAAGTCGGTATGTCCCGTTCGCAACATCAGCAGGCAGTCCCAGGGCCATCAATGCAGGGAGCACAATCATGCCGCCGCCGCCGGCCATGACGTTCACGATCGTCGCGAGGACCCCTGCCGCTGCGAGGATTGCGAGGCTCTGGTAACTCAACTCCTCGATCATGAACGTTCCGGGTGAGCACTATACCGTGTTTTCGTTTCTCCGTACGGCAGGCCCCAAAGCGTGCTAACGTTCAGCAACGTGAAGAAGACCTACGTCTTGGATACCAATGTGGTCCTTCACGACCCGTTAGCGGTCTACAAATTCGAAGATAACGCGGTCGTCCTACCGATCTTCGTCATCGAAGAAGTCGATCAGTTCAAAAAAGAGCTCAGCGAGCTAGGCCAGAACGCCAGGCACCTATCGCGCATTCTCGACGATTTGCGCAATCAAAATGGGCGCACGCTCGATCAGGGCGTGCCGCTCGAGAGCACCGGTGGTGAGCTTCGGGTTGCCGTGCCTCCTCAGATGCCCAAGCGCGCGCAGGGTCCAGGCGAGATGGATCGATTCATCTTGCAGATGGCCCTCGACCTTCGGGACCAGCAGCCCGACCGGCCCCTCGTGTTCGTCACGATGGATACGAATCTTCGCATTCGCGCCGACGCGCTCGGACTCAAAGCGGAGACCTACGAGGGCGGCCGCGTCTCGATCGACGAGCTCTACTCGGGCGTGGTCACCGCCGACGTCGATCGGGCGACGGTCGACCAGTTGGCGAAGCGCGAACCGATCGATGCGAGCCTGCTCGGCGTCGAGCTCTTCCCTCATGCGGGTCTGGTGCTTCGAGAACGCGATCAGCACAGGCACACTGCTCTTGGGCGTTTCGACGCCAAGGAAGGCACGATCGTTCCGCTCCGCGTCGGGAGAGAAGGCGTCTGGCGCGTTCGGCCGAGAAACCTCGAGCAGTACTTCGCACTCGACATGCTTCTTTCACCCGACATCCACTTACTGACGCTGGTTGGGAAGGCCGGGACCGGCAAGACTCTCCTTGCCATCGCCGCTGGTCTCCAGTCGGTGGTCCAGGACGGCGCCTACGGTCGAATGCTCGTCTCACGACCGATTTTTCCCATGGGCAGGGATGTCGGCTATCTACCAGGGACGGTGGAAGAGAAGCTCAATCCCTGGATGCAACCGATCTTCGACAATCTGGAATACATCTTCACCAGCGGTCGCGGCCGCATGTCAGAGCATCGCAGCTACGAAGACCTCCTCTCCTCTGGCGTCATCCAGATCGAGCCGCTGACCTACATTCGCGGGCGCTCGCTGCCCAACCAGTTCCTCGTCGTGGATGAGGCGCAGAACCTGACTCCGCATCAAGTCAAGACCGTCATCACGCGATGTGGCGCAGAGACCAAGATCGTCCTCACCGGCGACCCTTATCAAATCGACAATCCATACGTAGACTCTGCAAGCAACGGTCTCACCGTGGTTGCGCAGCGGTTTCAGGGCGAGAGCATAGGCGCCCACGTGACCCTCTCGAAAGGTGAACGAAGTGAGCTCGCAGAGCGCGCGACCCAGCTTCTCTGATCGGCCTCGAGCTCGCCTTCGCGCAGAGCTAGATGTCGGCTTGCGCCGGCTACACGGCGCTGCACGGGTTCTTCTGGGCGCCACTACGCACGGCGACCCGGTCGAGCGAAATAGGCTCGTGCACTCGGTCGCTAGAGGGGAGCACGCCAAGCCCCGATGGCAGTGGAATCCGGTTAGCATCGAGCGAAGCGTGTGGCTCGAGCTCGAGCGGGCGAGACGACTGGCCGCCGACTGTGAGGCTTCCGAGCTCTATCTGACGCGGCTCGAAGAGCTGGAGACCGAGCTGCTGATCCTCGAGAACCTCGGTCGATGCAAGCAAGTCCGTCCGATGGCGGCGCGACTTTTCGGTACAGGCAGCGAACGGCTGTTCACCGATGCGGAGCACAGCGTCCTCGACGCGGCCCATGAAATTCTCGCGACTGCTCCGGTCGAACGAGAGCTCGGGACCATTCCAGCCAGGTCGGCCGATCGAAGCAACCTCCGCGACCTCATGCTGGCCTACGCCAAGCACGTGGGTCTGCAAATCGATGTGAAGGTCGATCCCGACTTGATCGCGAACGCGGCAGTCGGCGAGCGCACCGTCTTCATCGCCGACCGGCTGTTCGGCGCACACGAAGCGCAGCGTCTCGCGGTCCATGAGGTCTACGGGCACCTGGTGTCCGCGTTCAACGGGCGCACGCAGACGCTCGGAGTATTCGCGGTTGGCACCGCCGCCTCGTACGGCGATCAGGAGGGCGTTGCGATCTACCTAGAGGAGCTCGCGGGCTTGCTCGACTCGTTTCGCCAAAGGACTCTCGCCGGCCGCCTTCTTGCAACCCATGCGATGCACGCGGGTGTCGCCTTCGGCGACGCGGCACAGATCCTCGTCCGGGAGCATCGGTTTTCGCCCGCCTGCGCGGTGACCTTGTGTGAACGCTCCTTCCGGGCTGGCGGTGTGTCGCGCGATGCGGTCTATCTCACCGGCTGGCTGCGCGTGCGCCGGGCCGTCGCTCGCGGCGAAACGAATCTGAGCGAGCTGCAGACCGGGAAAGTCTCGCTCGCAGCGGTACCGGAGCTGCGTCGGCTGGTTCGAGAGGGGCTCGTGAGCCAGCCGACCTACTTGTCGAATTTGGCCAGAAGCCGCGGCAACACCGGAGCGGGGACCAAGTCAGCGACGTCCCCGCCCAGCCTCGTGACTTCCTTGACCAAGTTGGATGCAACGTAGAAGTACGCATCGTTGGCCATGATGAAGACCGTTTCGACCTCTGGGTTGAGGTGGCGATTCATGTTGGCCATCTGAAGCTCGTATTCGAAATCGGCGACGGCGCGAAGGCCTCGAAGAATCACGCGGGCGTCGCGCCGCTGTGCGTAGTTCACCAGCAGGCCGTCGAAGGAGTCGACTTCGATGCGCTTCGGGTCGGCGCCCATGTCGACTACGGACTCTCGAATCATTTCCATTCGTTCGCTTACACTGAACAGCGGCTTCTTGTTGTCGTTGTTCAAGACCGCCACGATGAGCTTCTCGAAAGCGACCAAGCCGCTTTGCAAGATGGCAGTGTGACCTTTGGTGATGGGGTCGAACGAACCGGGATAAACGGCGATGCCTCTCACTGCCTGCCTTTCTCGGCTGCAAATCTGCCGAGGCTGATACCGGTGCGACCATAGCGGTACTCGGCGTCCGACGCGAGCCCATTTGGCCAAGCCCACGGATGGCTTGCCGGGTGCTCGATCGCGAGCCACGCACCAGGTGCAAGTCTTTCCGCTTCGAGCAAGGCGCTCAGGATACCTGGGATCGCGCCTACCTCGGAGTAGGGGGCATCTGCAAACACCAAGCTGAACGCCGGCTTCACGAGAGGAAGCCTGTGAACCACGCTGATGGGGTCGCCCAGAAGGTCGAGACGAACAGCGCGAGCCGTGTCACCGAGACCGAGCTCCTCGGAGCTGAGCTTGATTTGGCGAATCGCCCGAGGGTCGTCGTCCACCAACATCGCATACGATGCGCCGCGCGATAGCGCTTCGAACCCGAGAGCCCCCGTCCCAGCGAAGAGATCCAACACCTGGGCGCCATCGAATGCGGCGCGAGACTCCAGCGCAGACCCGAGGGCCTCTCGTACTCGGTCTGACGTTGGTCTCGTCCCTCTTCCGCCGGGGGCGCCAAATCTGCGTCCCGAAAGTCGGCCCCCAATTATTCGCATGGTCCGAGCGCTTCCTGCCCTTGGTCGATTCCATTATCCGCGATTTCCGTTTGGAAACAACGCGCAAGACTGAAGCTACGGGCCGAACCTGCGTCCGAGGGAGGAATTGTACTACCCACTGCCAGATGCTACCCCTCTCAAGACTTTAGGAAAGCTTACCGACATGCGGAAGATTTGCCTTCGCTGCGGTTCGAAGTTTGGGAGCCGATCAGAGTACTGCCCTCACGACGGCAGTCTGCTCGTAACCGACGCGGATATCGCCGACCCTCTGCTCGGCAGCGTCCTACTCGAACAGTTTCGGATCGACGAGCAGATCGGCACCGGCGGCATGGGTACCGTCTATCGCGCCCACCAGACCACGGTGGACCGTGATGTGGCCATCAAGGTTTTGAAGGCGGAGCTCGCTCGCGACGAGCAGGCCGTCTTTCGATTCGAGCGCGAGGCCAGGCTTGCCATCTCGCTCGACCATCCGAACTTGGTGCGCGTTTTTCTTTCCGGACGCCTCGACGATGGACGGCTTTACATCGTGATGGAGCTGCTCGAGGGTCGTTCGCTGGCCGAGGAGCTAGAGCAGAACGGCCTTCTCACACTCGAGCGTGCGCTGATCTTGATCATGAAGCTCTGCGCAGGTCTCGGAGCCGTGCACGCCGCCGGCATCGTGCACCGGGACATCAAGCCGGAGAACGTTTACCTGGTGCGGCGAGGTCGCGACGAGGATTTCGTGAAGCTCGTCGACTTCGGAATTGCAAGGGTTCTCGAGACGGATGGGATCGGACCGACTACGACGCAATCTGGTCGCGTATTCGGAACGGCGACCTACATTTCACCCGAAGCGGCTACCGGTGAGGATACCGATCAGCGAAGCGACATCTACTCGCTTGGTGTCCTGACGTATCAGCTGCTCACCGGCGTGCTTCCGTTCGAAGGCAAGACGGCGGGCGCTGTCCTCATGCAGCACGTGCATCAGGAGCCGCCGTTGCTCCAAACCAAGGGACGGGGCGTCGATGTCCCCGATGAGGTGGCTCGGGTGGTGATGCGCGCGCTGAGCAAGGACCCCGATGCGCGACATCAAACGCTCGCGGAATTTCTCGACTCGCTTGCGGAGGCGGCAGGCAACGCCGGCCTGCTCCGCGATGGGCGGGCGCTGCTCATCGGCACGATCTGGGGTGAGGAGCTCGCGGCACCGGGCTCCTATCTCGGCGAGCTGCTCGGTTCGAGTGCACCACCGAGCTCGCCGTCTCCTTTGGCGCCCACCATGCCGGTCGCGGTGATGCGCGATCCCGATGACGAAGCGTTCTTGTCGTCGGCGCCCCGGCCTTTTGGGACCACCTCGCACGAGCTGCCCGCCGTGAAGCGGCCCACTCGAAGAAAATACGGCTGGCTCTGGGCGTCCTTGGGCGTCTTGGCGTTCGTGTTCGGGATCATCGTCATCGGTACCTGGTGGTCGCATCGTCCTCCCTCGACTGCAGATGAGCAGAACCTCGAGCCGATCGCTGTGCCGCCGGCCTCAGCCGAACCAAACGCCACGATCGCTGACGTTGGTACCGACGCGGTCTCGGTAGGGGCCACCCCGATCGAGGAGGCCCCTTTGGAGCAGCCGCCGGTCGAAGCCGTGGAGATCGAGGAACCGTCGCCGCCGGAGGCGAACAAGCCAACGGCTAAAAAGAAACGCAGGAAGCCGAAGAAGAAGACAGCGCCAGCGTCAGTGACAGGGCCAGCGCCAGTGACAGGGCCAGCGCCCGAGCCAGTGCCCGAGCCGGACGACGGCATCGACTGGACCGTGCCTGACTTCCCACAAGAGCCAACGGTGCCCACCGGGACGCCCGACGCTCCGCCGCGCAACCCGGTCGTCATCGACGAGCCGCCGACGCAGTAGCTCCTACTGCGAGGCTCTCCGATCTTTGCGAAGGAGCAGGCCCCAGAGACGATTGAACGGGTGTGCCTCTTCGACGCGCTGCTCTTCCCGATAGACCGGTCGACCTTCGTTCACCCAGTCGAAAAGCCCTCCTTCGAGGTTGTAGACGTTTCGAATTCCAGCGAGCTCTAGGTCGTCGACGATCGCGGCGCTTCGATAGCCGACGGAACAGTAGACGACGACCGTGGCGTCTTCGGAGATATCGAGGGCTTCGATGTTCGGATGCTTGGCATCCAGCCGCTTTGCGCCGCGCAACTGGCTCACCTCCTGCTCCTCTGGGTTGCGCACGTCGAGCAGAACGAGCTCGCTACCCTCGGTGCCCGTCATCCAGTCTACGAGCGTCTCGGCGTCCACCCAGCGAACGCCGGGAAAGCGGACCGAGATCAAAGCTTTCCAGGTGCTCGCGCTTTTCGCCGCCGTTGCAAAGGCCATCGAGACCCCGAGGGCTAGCACGGCAAGCCCGACCCAGCGACGCTTCAAGCCGGCTCCAGTTGGCGGGCAAGCGCATCGGGACTGGTCACCGGGGCCTGGCAGACGAATTGGCGGCAGACGTAAGCCGTTCCCTTCCCGTCGATGCGGCTGCGATTCTCGAGGAGAGGAACCGATACCTCCCCTCCCTCACTGCCCGCTGCCAGCACTTGGAACGGTCTGTACCCGCTTCGCAGGACGGCCAGCAGAGGATCGAGCTCCTCCTGGCCTCCGATCAAAGCGACCTCTCTCGGCTTTGCAAGAATGAAGCTCGTCGCGTTGAGCCATTGGGCGAAGCCAGAAGGGTACTGCGTCATCAGCTTGCCCATCGTCGCGATGCTTCTTTCGGCAGCCTCCCAGTACTCGCCGTTGCCGGTGAGTAGGCTGAGCTCGAGCAGCACGTGCGCCGCAGTGGAGTTCCCGCTTGGCACGGCGTTGTCCTGCAGATCCTTGGGTCGGTGAATCAACTCTTCATGGTCGTCCGAGGTATCGAAGAAGCCTTGATTGTCCGCGTCGCGGAAGTGGGTGAGCATCATCGCCGCCAGCTCGCGTGCCCAGTCGAACCAGCGCGGTTCAAACGTCGCTTGGTAGAGCGTCAGCAGGCCATCGGCCAAGAAAGCATAGTCTTCGAGATAGGCGTTGTACTTGGGCTTCGACCCCGCTTTCCAGGTTCGGAAGAGCCGCCCGGACTCGCTTCGCATCGTGCGATGGAGAAACTCTGCGTTCGACCTGGCGGCCTCCATGTAGTCGGGCCGGTCGAAGGCCTGCCCCGCTTCAGCCAAGGCGGCGAGCATCAGGCCGTTCCACGAGGTCAAGACCTTGTCATCGAGACCGGGTCGGACCCGCTGCGAGCGGAGCTCGTAGAGCGTCGATCGCGCTGCTGCCAGACGTCCTTGAAGCTGCCCGGCGTCGATTCCGAGCTCTTCTGCAAGCGCCTCCGGATCGAGGTCCAGCTTCAAGATGTTGTGGCCTTCCCAGTTGCCCTCCTCGGAGACGCCGTAGATTCGCATGAAGATGTCGGCGTCCTCGCCCAGGGCGTCACGGATTTCGGCGGCGGACCAGACGTAAAACTTGCCCTCGACACCTTCGCTATCCGCGTCCTGGCTGCTGTAGAAGCCGCCGCCGGGGTCGCGCATTTCGAGCAGGGCATAGTCGAGCGTTTCTTCCGCGACCCGGCGGTAGAGCTGGTTGCCCGTGATCTGCCACGCGTGCAGGTAGACGCGTGCGAGCTGGGCATTGTCGTAGAGCATTTTTTCGAAATGCGGGACCAGCCAACGGTGGTCCACTGAGTAACGGGCGAAGCCTCCACCGAGCTGGTCGTACATGCCGCCTCGTGCCATTTGCCGCAGAGTGACCTCGACCATCTCGAGAGCGTCGAAATCGCGGATGCGAACGTGCTCGCGGAGCAGGAGCTCGAGCGTCATCGGCTGAGGGAACTTCGGGGCATCACCGAAGCCGCCCCAGCTCGAATCAAATCGCCCCTGCAGGCCGCGAACGGCGCTTTGAAGGATGGTCGCGTCTAGGTCCTGCGCCTCAAAACCGACGCCCGAAATCGCGCGAAGCTGCTCGGCGACTTCGCCCGCGCTTCCGACGACGTTCGCTCGGTCGGTTTTCCAAGCCTGCGACACACCCGTCAAGATCTGCCGGAAGCTCGGCATTCCGTGGCGTGGCTCGTTCGGGAAGTAGGTGCCCGCGTAGAACGGCTTTCCGTCCGGCGTCAAAAAGACGGTCATCGGCCAGCCTCCGCGACCGATCATCGCCTGAACCGCCTGCATGTAGATACTGTCGACGTCGGGTCGCTCCTCGCGATCGACTTTGACGTTTATGAAGTCGGCGTTCATCTGCGCAGCCGTTGCCTCATCTTCGAATGACTCATGCGCCATCACGTGACACCAATGGCAGGCCGCGTAGCCAATGCTCAGCAAGATGGGCTTGTCTTGCTCTTCGGCGAGCCGCATCGCCTCTGCGCCCCATGGGTGCCAATCGACTGGATTGTCGACGTGCTGAAGGAGATAGGGGCTGGTCTCGTGGAGAAGCTGGTTGGCCATCGGTCTTTCAGATTGTGTGCGGCTCTCGAAGCTCAGGTCAACGGGGCTCGACGCGAGAGACCTGCGCCCTAGATTGCACGACACCGGAGGAACGATGGCGAAAGCGCTTTGGCAAGGGCAAGTGATTGCAGAGTCGGATGAGTTCGAGGTGGTCGAGGGGAACGTTTACTTTCCCCCCGGAGCCATCGACGACCAGTATTTCAAAGCCAGCAACCACCAAAGCGTCTGTCCTTGGAAAGGCACCGCCAGCTACTACGACGTCGTCGTCGACGGCCAGCGCAACGAGAATGCCGCTTGGTACTATCCTCAACCCAAAGACGCGGCTGCCAACATCCGCGATCACGTGGCTTTTTGGAAGGGCGTCACCGTCGAGCGCTAGTCGGCTCGGTGCATCCGGGTCATCGCGCGCGCCAGCAGCTCTGCCAGCACTCGCCCTTGCTCTGAGTCAGGTCCGGAAAGCTCCATCCAAGTGCTTGCAAACTCATCGAGCGTCAATCCGCCGTCCGCCACTGCAATCAGCGGTTCGTAGCTCGTAGTGAGCGTCACTTCGGCGTCGTCCACGGTGCCTGCCTTCACGTCGACGATGCCGCGATCGACCGTGAAGGAAAAGGGCTCTCCGTCGATTACGAGCTGGGCCCGCAAGCACAGGTTCGAGTCGGCCACGCGCTGACAGGCAACCCGGAGCGTGACGGCAATCGTGCGCAGGTTGCCTGGTCGCTTGACGGCTTCGTCTGGAGGGAACTCCGCTCCGAACATCGCCAGCTCAAAAAGAAGATCGCCCGTCCGCGAACCGAGCTCCGTGAGCTCGTAGACCGTCGTGCCGTACTCCGCGTTGCGGCGACGGATGAGCCCATCCTCCTCCAGTTGGCGCAGCCGGTTGGTGAGCAGATTGGAAGCGATGCCGGGGAGCGTTTGGAGATCGGAAAAGCGCGCGGGCCCGGCATGAAGGTCGCGAAGGACGAGTAGCGTCCAGCGATCGCCAACCCGATCGAGGGCGCGGGCAATCGGGCAAAGAAGGCGATACCGGCGTGCTTGGGCCATCGCTCCGGGTTGTCCCACAGGCCTTCTTGATTTTCTAAAGCAATCCACTTGCATTTTGATTCTAGTAACTTTATAAACACAAGCAATCGGCAAAAACGTATATATTTACGGGGATTTTTCTATGACCAAGACAAAACCAACCATTCTCGTCACCTCCGGAGCCGGCAATACCGGCCGTCCCGTCACCCAGAGCCTCCTTCAAGCTGGCTTTCCGGTTCGAGCGATGGTTCGTCGTGAAGACGAGCGCGCTCGAAAGCTTCGAGAGCTCGGCGCGGACGTCGTCGTCGGCAATCTTTTCGATGTTCGTGACCTGCGGAGCGCGATGAGAGGAGTTCAGCGCGCGTATTTCGTGGCGCCCCACGGTCCGAACGGGCTTCACGCGTCGATGGCGTTCGCGGTCGCTGCGCAGGAAGCCAAGCTCGAGACCGTCACGACCCTCAGCCAATGGCTGTCGCATCCTGGGCACCCGTCTCTTGCGACGCGCGAGCTTTGGCTCGCGGATCAAATCAGTCCGTGGATGCCCAACGTAGACGTGGTGCAGATCACCCCTGGCTGGTTCGCGTGGACCTACTTCCTCGTGCTCGACGTCATTGCGCAGCTTGGCGTGTTCCCAATGGCATTGGGGCAAGGCCGAAACGCACCCCCATCGAACGAGGACATGGGCGCCGTCGTGGCCGCGACGCTCGTGGACCCCGCTCCGCATGTCGGAAAGGCGTATCGCCCGACAGGTCCGAAGCTACTCACGCCCGAAGAAATAGCTGCGACCTTCGCCAGGGTTCTTGGACGCGACGTGAAGTATGCGCCCAGCTCGGTAGACATGTTCGTCAAGGCTGCCACCGTGGCAGGCTTCCCCGCGCACGACATCTCCCAGGTCCGACTCTACTTCACCGATTATCAGCAGGATGCATTCGCTTTGGGCGCGCCAACCACGGTAGTCCGAGAGCTGACCGGTCGCGAGGCCGAAGACTTCGAGACGATTTGCCGCCGGTACGTGGAACAGCGACCAGAGGCGATCCCGACGCTGGGCAACAAGATGGCCGCTCTTGGGCGTCTCCTACGGGCGATGCTGATGCGCACCCCGGACATGGACTTCTTTGCGCGTGAGCAGAACCACCCTCCGCTGTCCGATGCGGTCTTCGCCAAAGGCTCTCAGGAGTGGCGGAGCAGCCACCAGCTTCACGCAAACGGCTAGCGCCATGCAAAAAGTGGTTGATCGTAGTCGGCCACGCGCGTTTCGCGGCCGTGGATCGCAACCTCTCGGAACTGAAACACCACGGCGGCGGTCGGAGCGAAAATGTCCTGGCCGAGTATGCGCACGGAGAGCACTGGGCGATCGCTCTGTTCGATGTCGGAAAGCTTGGGAATGCCGGGTGCGTCGAGGCTCGTTATGGGAACGCGATAGACCTCCGCGACTTCGAGCGGGTTGGGCCGGAGAGACACCTCCTGCCCAGCCCAGACGACGACCGGCGTGATTCGGAACCCGGACCGGGTCGGGTAGTCATCGAGAAGTCCGAGCACTCGGTCGCGTCCGCAGCGTAGGCTCACCTCCTCGTCCAACTCTCGCAGAGCGGCGCCGGCAGGATCCTCGCCCTCATCGATGCGTCCACCGGGGAGGGCCCACTGGCCGCTGTGATTGCGAAGGGTCGACACGCGGCGAGTGATGACGAAGCAGGCCTCCTCGGCCGCATTTGCAACAACCGTGACCGCGACCGCTGCCGGTCGAAGCGAAGGGTCGAGCTCCGCGAGTCGCCGGTGCGCGCCGAGGTTCTCGGTGATCTGATCGCGTAGTCTGTCGTCCGCCCTAAGCACCCTTCGGCGTCATCCGGCGCAGCTGGTACCGATTCGACGACACGGCGACGACCTGCCTGTGGTCGTCCTTTAGCTCGCAGTCCCAGCCGTAGTTCGCCTTGCCGTGCGCGTTGGCCTCGTCTTGAATCTTCTTTGCCTGTTCGGGGCTGAGCCGCACTTCCACCACGATGTCGGTCGTCGCAGGCTTGAGGAACTTGATCTCCATTCCCTTGATGAGCGGGAAGAACTTGCTCGCATCGAAGGTGGACAAGAAGATCGCGCCCCCCGGGAGCTCGGCCAGCGTGAACAGCGCCCCAGCGTACATGGTGCCGACGTGATTGATGTTCGGCTCGAGCGGCATCATCATCTTCACGTACCCTGGCTCGAGCTCCAGCACTTCCACTTCCGTCCGGCCGGCAAACGGGATTCCTTTTTCGATCGCGAGCTTCAAATCCATCGAACCCATATAACCCGAAGGCAGCAGGGAAAGAAGGCTACACTGGGCTCATGTCGAGTGTCCTCTACCAACGAGACGGCCGAATCGGCCGCATCACTCTGAATCGCCCGGAAGTCATGAACGCGATCGACGACGAGCTTCCAATGGAGCTTGCCGATTGTGTTGCGCGGGCCAACGCCGATGAGGGGGTGCACGTCATCGTTCTGTCAGGGGCGGGGCCCGGGTTCTGCGCCGGCTATGACCTCCAGTACTACGCCGAAGCCGCGGGGACGGCGTCCGGCACACAGGAAATGCCGTGGGATCCGATGAAGGACTACGCGTTCATGATGCGGAACACCGAGCTCTTCATGTCGCTGTGGAGATCCTATCGGCCCGTCCTGTGCAAGATCCACGGCTATGCGGTTGCAGGGGGGTCCGACATCGCATTGTGCTCCGATTTGATCGTCATGGCCGAGGATGCGCAGATCGGATACATGCCGGTGCGCGTCTGGGGCTGCCCGACGACGGCGATGTGGGTTTATCGACTTGGGCCACAGCGCGCGAAGCGAATGCTCTTCACCGGCGACAAGATCGACGGCCGCGAGGCGGAGCGAATCGGCTTGGTGCACAAGGCGGTTCCCGCAGATCGGCTCGATGTCGAGGTCGAAGCGCTTGCCGAACGCATCTCCACCGTGCCTGTCAACCAGCTCATGATGCAGAAGCTGGTCATCAATCAGGCCATCGAAGCGATGGGAATGCATCAGACGCAGATGTTTGCGACCATGTTCGACGGCATTACGCGCCATAGCCCCGAGGGGATTCACTTCAAACAGCGGGCAGAGCAGCTCGGCTGGAAACGAGCCGTCCGGGAGCGCGACGACGGCAGTTTCGATTGGACGGCGAACCGGCCTTTTGACGAAGAAGAGTGAGCGCCGCCCTCCAAGCACCTAGCCAGCGCGACCGTGGGGTCGTATCTTCCCCGACATGAAGGTGGTGCCAGTTCCCTGTTTGCGCGACAACTATGCCTACCTGGTCATCGAGAACGGCCGCGCAGCTGTCGTCGATCCATCTCAGGCCGACCCGGTCCTGAGCGCGATCGACGCGGCCAAGGTCGAGCTCAGCGAGATTTGGCTCACGCACCACCACTGGGATCACGTCGGAGGGATCGAGCCTTTGGTCGAACGATGCCCCCTCGAGCACGTTCGGGGGTCGAAGCACGACGCCCAACAGGGGCGAATCCCGAAGCAAACCGACGCCTTGTCCGACGGGGACTCCTTCGACTTCGGCGGTGCCTCGGTCGAGATCCTCGAGATCCCCGGCCACACGCTCGGCGCAATCGCGTTCGTTTCCGAAGGCAACCTCTTCAGCGGCGATACGCTCTTCCTCGCTGGATGCGGCCGCGTCTTCGAAGGCACGATGGCCATGATGTCCGAGTCGCTTTCCAAGCTCCGGACGCTCCCCGCAGACACCAAGATCTGGTGCGGACACGAGTACACGGTCAACAATCTCCGATTCGCCGCGACCGTCGAACCGAGCAACCCTGACATCGCTCGCGCGCTCAGCGAAGCGCTGGCCACGCGCGAAGCGAGACGGTTCACCGTGCCCGGGCAGCTCGGGCACGAGCTCGCGACCAACCCGTTCCTGAGATTCGACGAGCCCGCCGTCGCGGCCGGACGAGATCCAGTGGCTTCGTTCACTGCGCTTCGTGAAGCCAAGGACGAGTTCTGATCATGGCCGCTGCGCAAGAGCCGAGAGCACGTTGGACCCGCGATGAGCATGGAATCCCGCAAATCGAATCCGACGACATCAGCGGCTTGCACTGGGGCATGGGTTATTGCCACGCGATGGATCGCGGCATGCAAATGCTGCTCATGCGGATCCTCGGCCAAGGGCGCGCCGCGGAGCTGCTCGATGGAAGCGACGAGATGGTCGAGGTCGATCGGTTCTTCCGCCGGATGAATTGGACGGGCGGCACCGTCGAGGCGGCAGCCACGCTGAGCGCCGAGGCCCGCGCCGCGTGCGAAGCGTATTGTGACGGGGTCAACGCGCGCCTATCGGAGTCAGTGCCCTGGGAGCTCAGGCTCGTGGGTGTACGGCCCGCGCCCTGGACCATCGAAGATAGCCTGCTGCTCGCTCGAATGGCGGGGTTCCTCACCTTGGCGCAGTCGCAGGGAGAGGTGGAGCGGCTCTTCGTCGAGATGGTTCAAGCCGGCATCGACGACGCGCAGCTCGAAGCGCTGTTTCCTCGAAGCACGCAGGGGCTCGATCGTGAAATGCTCGCAAAGGTCGAGCTTGGCGAACGAATCGTTCCGGAGGCCGTGAAGTGGGGCGTTGGGGCGCCTCGGATGATGGCCTCGAACAACTGGTGCATCTCGGGCGCGAAAACGGCGTCCGGCGCGGCCATGCTTGGCAACGACCCGCATCTCGAGACCAACCGGCTTCCGAATGTCTGGGTCGAACAGAGCTTTCGCTGGCCCGATGGCTACGCGCTTCTAATGACCATGCCCGGTCTGCCTGCACCCCTGGTCGGACGGAACGAGCATCTCTGCTGGGGCGCAACGTATACCTTCATGGATGCGATCGACTCCTGGGTCGAAGACTGCCGAGACGGGAAGTTTCGGCGCGCCGATGCCTGGGTCGACTTCGATCGCCGCGTCGAGACGATCAAGCGAAAGAAGGGCGACGCCCTCGTCGAGACGTTCTGGGAGAACCTGCACGGCGTCCTCGACGGAGATGCCATGCAGGCCGGATACCGGCTCGCGACGCGGTGGACGGGAGCCGATGGCGGGTCACAGTCGATCAACGCCCTCATCCCGATGTGGACGGCCCGCAGCGTTTCCGAAGGGATGGCGGCGTTCGCGGACGTGGAGTCGTCGTTCAACTGGGTCTTCGCGGACAGCGCCGGTGAGATTGGCTATCAGATGTCCGGCTTGATGCCGAAGCGTCCCAACGACTGGTCGGGTTTTGCGCCTCGGCCCGGCTGGGACGAGCGATTCGACTGGGACGGATTGGTGCCTGTTGGCGAGCTTCCTCGCGTCCACAACCCGCAAGAAGAAATGGTCGTGACCGCCAACCAGGACTTGAACCACCTCGGCCGGGCCAAGCCGATCAACGCGCCTATGGGCGACTACCGGGCGCGCCGCATCACCGAGCTCCTCGAGTCGCGCGACGATCACGACGTTGACTCGTTTCGCGCCATTCAAATGGACACGTATTCGATCCAGGCGGCCGAGTTCCTCGAAATTCTAAAGCCGCTTCTCGGTGCGGGTCCGATCGCCGACGCCCTGGGCGCGTGGGACTGCCGCTACGAGCTTCACTCCACCGGCCCGACCGCCTTCGAGCTGTTCTATACGGAGCTCCTCGTCGAGATGTTCGGCCCGGCTGCCGGTCCGCAGGTCATCGAGCACCTCCATGACGCCACGGGCACGTTCATCGACTTTTATCAGAACTTCGACCGCGTCCTCGTCGCGGAGTCGTCCCCCTGGCTTGGGTCACGCACGCGTGAAGAGGTTTGGCGGGCCGCGCTCGGACGAGTGTCCGACGAGCGAATCGAGCCATGGGGCGAGCGAAACCGGCTCACCCTCAGCAACATGTTCTTCGGAGGGAAGCTGCCTCGCTTCCTCGGTTTCGATCGAGGGCCGATCCCGATCCCCGGAGGACGCGCGACGCCTCACCAGGGTCAGATCTACAGCGCGGCCGGCAGGCTGACGTCTTTCACGCCGTCGCTTCGATTCGTCGCGGACATGAGCGCCGCGACCCTCCACTCTGCGCTTTGCGGCGGCCCCTCCGACCGTCGATTCTCCAAATGGTACACCAGCGGCGTCGAGGGTTGGCGTGCCGGCAGGCTCAAGGTGCGAAAGCCACCCAGCAAGGGCTGAGCGCGCGCCTAGCTGCCGCGCATCTTGGCGATGGAACGCTTCATGATCGAGAGCGTCCAGGCTCTAGGCAACAGCTTGGTCATCACGCCGGCAGAGATGCGATCGGCACGCATGGGAATCAGTGCGGGTTGCTTGCCGAGTGCGCGCAGCGCGCCGCGCGCTACCGGTTCGGGCCCGTTGATTGGAATGTAAAACGGGAGATCGACGTCGAGACTCTGGTCTCGGACGGGCTTGGTGTCGGTCATGCCAGGGCAAACGGCGAGAGCATCGACGCCGCTGCCCCGGAGCTCCGACCAAAGGCCGCAGGCGAGGTTCAGGCCATAGCCTTTGGTTGCCGCGTAGTGGCAGAAGTAGGGCGATCCCGAAAGCGCCGAAGCCGACGAGACGATGACGATTCCGCCGCGACCCCGAGCGGCCATTGCCTTGCCGATGATGTGCGTCAGGACGAGCGGGGCACGACAATTCAAGTCGAGCGTCTTCAGATGTGCGTCCAATGAGATGTCGAAAAAGGGATCGAGCAAGGAGATGCCCGCGTTGTTCACGAGGAGCCCAATCTCGAAACCGTCGGCCCATCTCTGCGCCTTGTCCGCCAGGCCCGGCTCGGCAAGGTCGCAGATCAGCGCTCGCGCATCGATTCGGTGTGCCGAGCTCAGCTCCTCGGCGAGGGCGATGGTCTCTTCGCCTTCGCGGTCGACGAGCAGGACGTCGAAGCCGTCGGCCGCGAGCTGCTCGGCAAACGCGCGCCCGATCCCTCGCGCCGCCCCGGTCACGAGCGCGTAGCCTTCGTAACGGGCGTAGAGCCCGAGCCTTTCCGAGTCTCCCAAGTCTTTCTCCTCAGCTCGTCGTCAGTCGACCGACCGACCGACTTCGATCATCAACCCAAAAAGCCGCCCATACGACGACAAAACCGACGAGGCCTCCAAGGCCGTAGAAAGGTGCGAGCCAGGTCGGCGCGCCGAACGTGAGGTCGTACGCTGCTGCGGTGAGCGCCAGCATCGTCCCACGCGCGACGGCGACGGCGATCACCGAATCACTCCGGACACGCACGTAGACCAGAACCCACGAGGCGACGACGCACCAAGGCAGCGCCAGCAAAACGCTCGTGAGCCCCGGCGCTCCGTAGAGGTTTCCAATCGCAACCGATGGCGCCAGCCACAGCCACCACAGAAGACCGATCTTGGTCGAGCGGCTCCAAAAGCCTCCCGGCATCTCGCGGAAGTAGTAGCCGCGAAAGGCGATCTCCTCGCAGAAGGCCGGGATGAGGTTGAACGTCAAGCCCGCTGGCATCCCCATGGCTATGAGCATCAAAGGATTCGGCGGCGGGCTTTCAGCCAAGTACTCTTCAAACCGAGCGACTTGCTCAGGAGGCACCGCGGATCGCTTGTTTTCGATCAGCTGCTCGACCGTCAGGACCGGCTCGAAGCCAGCCGCCCAGGTGACGAGCATTCCAACGGCCAAGATCACGACGGGCAGCAGCCAGGCGATGCCCCACCATCGATTGACCGAGAACTGAATTCCGAGTGGCTTTAGGATCGCTTGCTTCAACCAGGGCCCTTGAACGAGAAGAATCGTTACGAGTACAGGCACCGTGTACCAAAACGAGACGGCGCGTCCGGCCGCACCCGCCCATTCGACCCCGTTGAGCCACATGCCGAGGACCGGTGTCCAACTGCCGATCGCCATCAAGACGAACGGAGCCCAAATCAAGCGAATCTTGGTGATTTCCGGGCTCAACGAAAGCGTTTCCAAGCAGCGAGCTCGGCTTCTTGGAACGCTGCGTAGCGCTTTTGAAGTCGCACGAGCTCGCCGTAGACCCTCGGCAATTGTGGCGCCAGCTCGAGGAGCACTCGTCCGGTCGCCTCCGCATCGCCCGCTGCGCGGTGGGCCTGCTCGAGGGGGACGCTCAAGTGCTTCGCCACGTCGCCGAGTCGGCGGCTCTTGAGCTCTTTGAGAATTTCTCGCGCCCAGACGAGCGGGTCGAGCCAGACGACATCTTCGCGCGCTGCCGGGGGCATGTCGCCGGCCGTCATTCCCTTTGGTGCGACGCGCCCGATCTCGGACAGCAGGAACCCGCGATCAAAGGGCGCGTTGTAAGCGACGGGGAGCTTGCCCTGCAGGAGCTCCAGAAGGCGCGGCATCACCGTGGCGAAGTCGGGCGCGCCCTCGAGCTCTTCGTCCGTGATGCCGTGCACCGCCCTGGACTCTTCGGGCACGGGCATGCCGGGGTTGACCAACCAGCTTTCCTTTCTGCTGACTTTCCCCTTGTCGAACGTGACGAGACCAATCTCGATGACGCGGTCGGTCTCCGAGTCTCTGCCGGTCGTCTCGAAGTCGATGACGGTGAACGGAATGTCCGCCCAGGAAGCACCTGGCTCGAACTCCTTGCAGAGCCCCTCGACGTTCTGGATCGCATCGGCGATCAGGTCGGCAATGCCTGGATAGTGGCGCCCCGTTGGGAAGCAGCCGCACACATCGGTTCGTCCCCGCACGGACGGAAGATGCACCGCATAGCCGCCATGGCGCAAGTCGTATAAAGCATGGTGTGGCTTCGACCTATCGGACGCGCTTTGCTCCCTCGCCAACGGGCCGGATGCATCCGGGGCATGCGCGCACGGCCTTGATCACCTGGCTCCAGGCGCGAAAGCACGGCGGAAAAATCGTCATGCGAATCGAGGACATCGATCGGCCGAGAGTGGTCGCCGGCGCGGCCGACCAAATTTGCCGGGACCACGAATGGCTCGGCTTGGACTGGGACGAAGGTCCGCATTTTCAGTCGGACAACGAGGATTCCTACGAGCGGGCGCTCGCCGCGCTTCAGGCCGCAGGTCTCGTTTACCCGTGTACCTGCTCGCGCAAGGAGATCGCGGAGATTGCTAGTGCACCCCACGGAGCGGACGGGCCGCGCTACCCCGGGACCTGCCGTAACGGCGTCAGCAAGTCTGGTCGAGCGCCTGCACTTCGGTTTCGTTTTGCCGATCCGTCTCCAGGGTTCGAAGACGCCTTGTGCGGACCGTTTCCCGAAGGTCAGACCGGGGGCGATTTCGTTCTCCGGCGCGCCGACGGAATCTGGGCGTATCAGCTTGCAGTCGTCGTCGACGATGCGGAGTCCGCGATCAGCGAGGTGATCCGTGGCGAAGATCTGCTTGGGTCGACACCCCGACAGATCGCGCTCTATCGAGCGCTCGGCTATGCCGTGCCTCGCTTCGCGCACGTCTCCCTGGTCCTCGACACCGACGGCAACCGTCTCGCCACGCGGCATGGCGCGGTCTCGATCGCAGCGCTTCGTGATGCAGGTCGCTCGGCCGAGCAGGTCGTCGGCCAGCTTGCCTGCTCGCTTGGCTTGGCCGCGACATCGGCGCCGATCGCGGCCGAGGAGCTGATTTCGAGGTTTTCGCTCGGCTCGATCTCGCGTTCCCCGTTCATCTGGGATGCGAAGGGTTGACAATAATGCAATTTTCGACACTGATTTGTGGGAATCGCGGAGCAAGGACCGAGCTGTGACATCTAGCGAAAGGCTGATGGAAGTCGTCGAGCGCCTAACGGAGCTCGACCCGGTGCGAACCTATCCGCAGCGTGGGGCTACCGTGATCGCCGGCTTGGTTGGGGCCCATTCGTTCTTACTCGAGCGCCCCGATGCGGACCCCCTGAGCAGCGAGGACACGCTGACCAGCACGGACCCGACGCTTTCCTTGCCCCTGCGTCAGGGTCGGGCGTACGTGGGCACCCTTCACCTCGAGATCGTAGGCGACGCACCCGATGGAAATCAGCTCGAGCTGCTGAAAACGGTTTCTCGGCTCTTCGCTCGCGGAATCGGCTACGCGGAACGATTGACGGGCGAGGGCAGTCGGAGACCGGGCGAGGCCGTCGAGCAGACCTTGCGCCGCGCCCCGCTCACGCCACGCGAACGCGATGTCGTTTCGCTCCTCGTCGGTGGTGCGAGCACTCGGGAAATCGCGGCTGAGACCGGACTCACGGTATCGACCGTCAACACCTACCTCAAACGTATTTTCTCAAAGCTCGGTGTGCACTCGAGGGTCGAGCTGATTGCCAGGATGGCTGGGACGGCTACCATCCCGCCGCGCCCCAACTACGAAGCGCCGCACACCGATTGATGAGAAGCGAAGACGAGCTCACGCATTTGGATCGCGAAGGTCGGGCCCGCATGGTCGACGTTGGCGAGAAGGCTCCCAGTATTCGCGAGGCGCGCGCTCGGGCGACGGTTCGGATGAATGCGGACACTCGTCGCGTGCTCTTGTCTGGCGACGTTCCCAAGGGCGACGCGCTGGCGACCGCGCGAATCGCCGGGATTCAGGCAGCCAAGCGAACCTCCGAGCTCATCCCGCTTTGTCACCCGCTCGCGATCACAAGCTGTGAAGTCGACTTCGAGCCAGCCGGTGACGAGGAACGATTCGTGATCGAGGCATCGGTTCGCTGCACTGGGCGCACCGGCGTCGAGATGGAGGCCCTCACGGCGGTCACCGTCGCTGCGCTCACCCTCTACGACATGCTCAAGGCGATCGACCGCTCCATGGCGATTGAAGAGGTGGTCCTGTTGGAGAAGCAGGGTGGTCGAAGCGGGCACTACCGTCGCGAAGGTTAGTCTCGGCGAGCGATGCGTCGAACGGCCTGCCAGTCGTTTGGCGTCAGCTCACGAGTGACGATCAGCACGCCGAGCGCGCTCAGAAACCCAGCTGCGAGGGCCACGAGGGCCATCAGCGCGGACTGGTGCGGGACGGCGGCCGCAGCCGCGTACCCAGCGACGGACGCGACCCCGGCCCGTATCCAGGTGGAAACCGGAATGAAAACGCCGAAGGAGCGGTGAATCACCCAGGCCGATAAGACGAGGGCCACCATCATGCCAATCACGGTGCCCGTGGCTGCTGCTCTCAGCGTATGGTCGCCAAGGCCGAAGCGCATCAGCAGGACACGGTTTGCAATCACCACCACGATTAGGGAAACGGCCGCGATCATCGCGGCGACAGATGGCTTCCCCGCTCCGCTGATCGCCGTAGCCGAGACCGCAAAGAGGGCGAACGCCGCTACGCCAAAAACCAGAACCGACAGCGCCGGCGCCCCCGCGAGATAGTCCAATGGGTACGCCAGCCTCATCACCCCCTCGGCCGCGCCGGACGTCGGCGCCGCCACCAAGAGGAGCAAGAGCAGCGAAAAGCGCATTGCATGCTGAATCGTCGACCGCGCCGCTTCGCGGTTCCCAATGCTCGTCGCCCTGCTGATCATCGGGAACACGATGAACGTCATCGAGATGATCAGCTGGTAGGGCACGAACGCGAAGGTTTGAGCAGCCCGATAGTACCCGACGTACTGGTTGGCCAAATCAACTGCGACCTGGCTCGGCGCCGCGCCGGCGAGCGCGATCTCGGTCGCCGTTCGCTTTAAAACCTGCAGGTCGATCATCAGGATGCCGTTCAGACAGATTTGGTACGTCCAAATGGGCGCCATGAAGCCGATCCAGCGCCGTCGTCGGATCTTTTCTCCCGGCATGCCGGCTTTCCCGAAGCCGATCCAAATCAAGCTGATCGTCACGATCGAGGTCGCAGCCGCGGCGAACCCGGCGATCGCGCCCATCGCTCCGAACCCCAGCGCGGCGCCGGCGAGGATGCCGATCGTGCGGAGCGTCGAAAAAGTCACATCCAGGCGAGCCTGCTTCGCAAACCAATGCCTGCCATTGAGACTGCCGACGACGGCGGCGTAAAGCGCATAGGCAAACACGACCAGCGACGCGATCCGCACCAGTCGTGTGAGCTGACCGTCCAACAAGAGCCGGGCGATCGCCGGCGCGAACGCGAAGAGGGCCAGGGCGAGTGTCCCTCCGACCAGGGCCTGAATCCGCAGCCCTTGCCTGAGGGTCACCTCGGCACGGCTCTCGTCTTCACTCACGAATTTCGACACCGATTGGATCGTCGCAACAATCAGCACATTGGTGAGAATTGCCACGCCGCTCATCGTCGCCGAATAAAGGCCAAACTCCTTGGCCTCGCCGAAGAGCCTCGGTAGCAGCAGCTGGACCGCGTAGCTGGTGACGATGAAGTAGCCCTTCGCGCCAGCAATCGATACCAGTCCGCGACCGGCTCGGCGCGCGTCTTCGGAGGAATTCACCGCGGCCGGTTGTGCCGCTCCCGGTCGTGATGGTCAAGGGTTGACTTGGATCGGCGCATCAAGCCAACTACGGCCCAGTGAAGCTGCTGTTCCTCAAGTCGAGGCGGGGGGCCTACGGGCGCTTGATGTCGGCGGCGGGCGTTTTGGCCGCCGTGGTTCTGATGGGAGCCGCCGGATATCACATGGTCGGCGACGGCCGTTGGTCCTGGTTCGATTGCTTCTACATGACCGTCATCACCCTCTCGACGGTCGGATTTGCCGAAACTCTCGAAGGCATGAACGAAATGCCCGAGGCGCGGGCAGTGACCGTCAGCTTGATCATTTTGGGCAGCGGCACCTTGCTTTATTTCATTTCGAGTCTGACCGCTTTGATTGTAGAAGGTGACTTGCAGGGAATTCTGAGGCGCAGGAGTATGGATCGGGCAATTGGAGCATTGAGCAGGCACGTCATTCTCTGCGGCATCGGCACGACGGGCTGGCACATCGCAACCGAGCTGCGCGCCGTCGGCGTCCCCTTCGTGGTGGTCGACGCAGATCGCGAGAGGCTCGACGAGCTCAACGAGGAATTTAGCGACGAGCTTCTCTGTGTGTGCGGCGATGCGACCGACGACCATGTTCTAGACCTCGCCGGGGTCCAGCGAGCGCGTGGCGTGATTTCGGCCCTGAACGACGACAAGTCCAATCTTTTCGTGACCATCAGCGCCCGCGCCCTCAACCCAACCGCTCGAATCGTCGCCAAATCGATCGAACCGTCTACGGAACCCAAGCTCAGGCGCGCAGGCGCCGACGCGGTCGTGGCGCCCAACTACATCGGCGGCGTTAGGCTGTTCAGTGAAATGGTGAGCCCCAAAACGGTCGCCTTTCTGGACCGAATCGTGCAGTTTGGCGGCGGCATCAGCGTCGGCCTCGAAGCGATCGACGTGCCGGACGAGAGCCCACTCGTAGGCAAACGACTGGCCGAAACCGACATTCGGGAGGCGGGGGCGCTCGTCGTGGCGGTTCACCGGGCCGATGGGGACTACGTCTACAACCCCGGGGGCGAGCACATGCTCCAGGCGGGTGACTCGTTGATCGCTTTAGTCGAGGCCAAGGACGCCATCGAGCTCAGGCGGAGCATTCAGGGCTGACCGGAGCGAAACCGCCCCGTTCGAGCCGCTCCTTTCGACCTCGTTTTCTAGTTGTGACGGACCTTGACGCCGACCCTTGGGTGGTTAGGTTGGCGCCATTCCGACGAGAGCGCGGAAACAAAAGGAGATAGGAAAACATGGGAAAGATTATCGGCATCGACCTCGGGACGACCAACTCTGTCGTCGCGGTGATGGAGGGCAAAGACCCGAAGGTCATCGTCAATGAGGAGGGTGACCGGATTACACCGTCGGTGGTGGCATGGGACGACCAGGGCGAGGTCCTCGTCGGCCAGATCGCCAAACGGCAGTCCATCACGAACCCTGAAGGCACCGTCTACTCGACCAAGCGCTTCATGGGACGCCGCTACGATGAGCTCGGCGATGACGCGACGCGCATGCCCTATCACGTCATCCAGCGCGAGAATGGGGACGCTGGCTTCGAGGTCCGAGGCAAGAAGCTCTCGCCTCCGGAGGTATCTGCACAGGTTCTCCGCAAGCTGAAGAAAGCGGCGGAGAATTTCCTCGGGGAACCGGTCACAGAAGCAGTAATCACCGTGCCCGCCTACTTCAACGACTCGCAGCGACAGGCTACCAAGGACGCCGGCAAGATCGCCGGGCTCGACGTGAAGCGAATCGTCAACGAGCCGACAGCGGCTGCCTTGGCCTACGGACTCGACAAGACCGAGGACCACTTGATCGCTGTCTACGATTTCGGCGGCGGCACCTTCGACGTCTCGATCCTCGAGGTGGGCGACAAGGTCGTCGACGTGGTGAGCACCAACGGCGACACGCACCTCGGCGGTGACGACATCGACCAACGCATCATCGAATACCTCGTGAGCGAGTTCAAGAAGGACACCGGAATCGACGTCGGCCAAGACAAGATGGTCCTGCAGCGCCTGAAGGACGCGGCAGAAAAGGCGAAGATCGAGCTCAGCACGAAGCTCGAGACGACGGTCAACCTTCCGTTCCTCACGGCCGACGCGGCTGGTCCCAAACATCTCAACATCCGGCTCACTCGCGCCAAGCTCGAGTCGATGATCGACGATCTGGTTCAGCGCACCCTCGAGCCCT
>SHLP01000091.1 GCA_004283055.1 Deltaproteobacteria bacterium | reverse complement strand
CGGCGCTACGATCCGCCGGTGAGCTCCACCACCGGTAGACTCGCCGAGTATCGGCGGCGGCTTCGGGTTGCTGCCGCTACGGTGTTGGCGCTTCGGATCACTGCGGCGGCGGCGGCCGCGGGGCTGCTCTCCTTCGTCCTGGTCGCGTGGGTGCTGGGGCCGATGACCCCCCTGGTTTGGCTCTGCATTGGCTGGGGCGTCGTGTTTGGGATGACCACCGGCGCGGTGGCCTGGTCGATTCAACCACTGCGTGGGCTCCGCGGGCACGGGGCGCTTGGCTTGGTGGCCGCCGAGCAGCCTTCGCTTCTATCGCCGCTGCAAAGCGCGTACGAGCTTCAGGAGCAGCATGCGTTCTCCAGGGAGCTCGTGATCGCGCAGCGGGTTGGCGTGCTGCGCTCGCTGGAGGGTTCACCCGTGCGCAGGTTCATTCCTTGGCGATGGCTGCTTCAACCCGCGCTCGCGGCTACGGTGGGGTTGGCGGCTCTCGCCTGGTGGTCCTTGGGCTTCGATCGCGCGGCAGCCGGCCGATACGCCCTTCTTCACGCCGAAAGCGGCGACGTCGGCGGCCCTCAGACCGGCCACGTAGTCGCAAGGACCGACGCAGAGCTTCTCTTTCCCGAGTACATGGAGCGGGACAACGAACGGGTCGAAGACGCGGACCGGCTGACCCTGCCCAGGGGAACCTCGGTCGAGTATGCGATCACTCCGATCGGAGATGCGGCGCGGGTCGTGCTCGAGCTCCCTGGACGACACGTTCAGGCGGATCGCGTGGGCGGTCAGTTCGTGGCCTCCTTCGTCGCAGATACCGACGGGCCGGTACAGATTTTCGTCGAATCGGTCGGCGGGGAACGCCGGGTCGACTATCGCGCCCGGTCGATTCAAGTGCAGCTCGACGAGGCGCCGCAGGTCACCCTAGTGGCTCCCGAGGACGACCTGGTGGTCGAAGCTCGGCAGCCGATCGAGGTGCAGCATCGAGCGAGCGATGATTACGGCGTCCAGGAGCTTACTCTGATCATCAAGCTCCCAAACGGCGAGCATCTTCGAAGGGCCATCCTGACGCCGTCCGATCACGTGGAGACCGAGCTGTTCGGTGAGTCCGTTCTGCACCTCGATGAGTTCGGCCTGGCGCCAGCCGACGCTGTGACGGTCTGGCTGGAAGCCAAGGACGCCAATCGCGTCGATGGCCCGGGCATAGGACGATCTGCGGCACGCACGCTCACGCTCGCCTCGGACATCACGCGCCGGCGTGATCGCATCGTCGAGCTCGAAAAGCTGCTGGATGCGCTGCTGATGACCCTGGCGACTCGCCTCGAGCAGCCGGTCCCCGATCGCTTTCGGGAGGCTCTGGACCGCCGCGCAGCGGTCTTCGTTCCCTACAACGGCGTCAAAGAGCTGCTTGCAGAAGTGGGCGACCACCGTGGCCCGAGGACCATCCCGCTGCTCCTCGACATGCGAAAGCGGTTGGAGCGGGCCCACCGGCGGGAAGCCGCGGCGTATCGAAAGCGCGAGCAAACCAAGGCGCGAAAGCAGCAGGACAATACGGTCGTGCTCGAGCTCGAAAAGGACACGCTCATCGTGGCTGATCTCATCAGCGAAGCACGCTTGAACGACGCTGCGGAGATCGCGCGCGAAATGCAGCAGCTACGCCGCGAGATCGCCTCGCTGATCGGCGAGCTCCGGCGGGGGCAGACCCCGGAGCTGCAGCGAGCGCTGATGGCCGCGCTCGATCGTGCGGACCGCCGCCTCGACGCGCTGCGCGAACAGCTTCGGCAGGCCATGCGATACGTGCCCGGCGAGTTCGTCAACCAGCAGTCCCAGCAGGCGAGCAAGTCGACCGACGCCCTTCAGAGCCTGCGCGAAGCGCTTGCCAGCGGCGACCTCGACGCGGCCGAAGCGGCGCTGACCAAGCTCGATCAAACGATCGATGCGATGACCCAGGCTCTAGCGCAGAGCGAGGACTCCCTGGTCGAAGCGCGCTTCGGGCCCCGCGAGCGCGCGCTGATGAAGGCGATGGATACGATCCGCGACCTCGAAGTGGAGCAGCAGCGTCTCGCGGACAAAGCGCGCCGCGTAGGGGAGAAGGCGGTCGACCGAGCGGCCGAAGACGAGGAGTCGCTGGCAAGCGAGCTCCGCGGGCAGCTCGAGGAGATCGCCAAGGACGTATCGAAGCTCTTGGGCGGCGTCGACGACGATGCACTGGGTCCATACGAAGCGGGCCTCAAGGCGCGGGCGGCCGAGCGTTTGAACGACTTCGAGAAGGCGCTCGAAGGCGGCGACCTGGGCGAGGCCCTGTCGATGGCGGATCGGCTTGCGCGGGCCGCGAGCGCGCTGGCCAAAGACCTCGAGCTCTCGGCCATGATGTTTCGTGGCAAGAACGGTCAGACCTCCGAAGCTGCATCGAAGGCACGCGAGGTGTCGGCGCGCTCGCAGGACCTACGCGACGCGGCGCGCGGCTCGGTCCCCGATGTGGGCGGCGCGCTGACCGAGAACGAACGCGAACAGCTCCAAAAGCAAGCGGAACGCCAGACCGCAACTCAGGAAGCAGCGCGTCAGCTCGCGCGCCGACTGCGTGAGGAGGTCGGGGGTGTACCGGTTTCCGAGGACGCGGCGGAGCAGCTCGAAGCGGTCCAGCAACCCATGCAGCGGGCCGCCCGCTCCCTGAACGAAGCGAATCCGCTCGAAGCCAACAAACAGCAGGAGGCCGCCGCCGATCAGCTACGGCGGCTCAGGCAGGACCTGGAATCCCAGAGCAAGAACTCGGTCGGCGGCGGTGGGCAAGAGCAAACGCAAGGCGGGCGAGCCACCGAGCGGGTCGAGATCCCCGGGGTTCGCTCGAAGGCCGACGAGCTTGCCTGGCGACGCCGCGTGCTCGACGCCATGAACGGGATGCCTCCGGATGGCTATCGAAAGGCCGTCGACGACTACTACGAAAGGCTTCTCCGATGAAGCGCGCTGCCCTGCTCTTGGTCTGCGTGTTGTTCGCCTCCTTGTCGAGGCCCGTCCCCGCCGAGAAGGCAAAGCGCTCCGACGTCCTCGAGCTGCTCGAAGCGTCGCTAACCGCCGGCGAAGGCGTGCCTGCCCAAGTCTTGCTTCGCCAGTACTTGGTCGATTCCCCCCGGACCCCGCGAGTCATCGAGCTCGAAGTGCTCACCGAGTTCTACACGGGCAACTACGAAGCCGCTGCGGAGGGCATCGCCGAGCTGCGGGCAACTCCAGGCTATGCGGCGAACTTGGGCAGCCTTGCCGACGTCATCGTGGACACTTACGAAACGACGAAGACCTTCGAGACGTTTCGACTGGACAACATCGAAGTGCGCTACGCTCCTGGAGACGACGAGATCCTCGTCCCCTACGCCGTCGACGCGCTCAAGGCCGTGGGCGAAGCGCTCGAAGCGGAGCTCGGCGTCAAGATGGTCAGTCCGATTCGGCTCGAGATATACCCGGACGCTGATTCCCTGTCGCGCGTCTCGACGCTTCCGGTCGAGGCCATCCGCAACACGGGAACGATCGCTCTGTGCAAGTGGGGCCGCCTCATGATCGCATCGCCATCCGCCTTGATGCACGGCTACCCGTGGCTCGACACGATTTCGCACGAGTATGTCCATTTGCTGCTCACCAAGGCTTCGCTCGACCAGGCTCCGGTCTGGCTGCAAGAGGGCCTCGCGAAGTTCTTAGAAACCCGCTGGCGACGCGATGCGCCCTCCCTGCGCCATGATCCCGCGTCGGCGCAGTTGCTCTACGACGCGATGGAAGCAGACGAGCTGCTCAGCTTCGATCAGCTGCATCCCTCGATCGCCCTTCTCCCGTCGCAGAAGGCAGCTTCCCTCGCATTTGCCCAGGTCTCCTCGTTCATTGAAACCTACTACGAAGATCACGGGCGTGAGGGAGTGCAGCAAGCGCTCTATTTGATCGGCGAGGGAGAGGACGCGAAGAAAGCCTTGGCCCACGTTGCAGGTGTTTCTTGGCGGAGCCTCGAGGCGCGTTGGAAGAAAGCGCTCGCGAGGCTGCCCAAGCCCGTGCCGGCGAAGCTTCTGCCACGCCGGCTGAGCGGCGAGGCCACGGAGCAAGACGAGCTCGCCAGCGTAGAGCTCGACCGCGCTCGCAACTACCTTCGTCTCGGAGACCTCCTGTGGACGCGCTCGCGTCCGGCCGCTGCATCCGTCGAGTATGCCAAAGCGCACACGGCGGCCCCGGCAGATCCCGTCGTCGCCTCACGCTACGCCCGTTCAGCCATTGCGGGTGGTCGCCCCAAAGATGCACTCGCACCGCTCATGCTCACGCTAGGCAGATACCCCACGCACGCACCCGCGCTTTCGAGCCTCGCCACGGTGACCTATCGGCTGTCGATGCGCGGCCGCGCCGAGGAAGCCGCAAACGCGGCGATCGCCCAGAACCCATTCGATCCGCAGCCCCACTGCATCCTCTCGAAGCTCGGCGTTCCCCAAGCGGATCATGAAGCAAACCTTTGTTCGCGGCTCGGCGGGATCCGCGAGTGATGTGGCATTTGTCGTCGCCAGGCGCTAGAAGGACCCGGTGACCGAACCCGTACGCAGCACTCCACCCCCCGCGCCCAGCGGCGCCTCCTCCGACGTGCTGCGTGTGCAGCAGCTCGCGAGCGCGCGGGATGAAATTCTCTCTCGGCTCAAGCAACGCATCGTCGGACAGGACGATGTGATCGAGCTTCTTCTCATCGCTCTATTCGCACGCGGCCACGGTCTTTTCGTCGGCGTGCCGGGCCTGGCGAAGACCCTGCTGATTACCACGCTCGCCGATGCTCTGTCGCTCCATTCGAACCGCATTCAATTTACGCCGGACCTCATGCCGAGCGACGTCACCGGGACGGACGTTCTCGAAGAGGACTCGACGACCGGGAAGCGTCATTTTCGGTTCATTCCCGGCCCTGTCTTCACCAACATCCTGCTCGCCGATGAGATTAATCGCGCGCCACCCAAGACGCAGGCCGCCCTGCTTCAGTCGATGGCCGAAGGTCAGGTCACCGCGAGTGGGAACACCTACGCGCTGGAGCAGCCGTACTTGGTCTTTGCCACCCAGAATCCCATCGAGCAGGAGGGCACCTACCCCTTGCCCGAAGCACAGCTAGACCGTTTTCTGTTCCAAATCGACGTTCGCTATCCAAGCCCGAACGAAGAGGTCGACATCGTCAAGCGGACGACGGCGCCGATGCCGACGTCGATCAGCCCGGTGCTCTCTGCAGCAGACATCGTTGGCTTTCAAGACCTGGTTCCACGCGTTCCCGCGGCCGATCACGTCGTTCAGCACGCGGTGGACCTGGTCAGGGCCTCGAGGCCCGACGAAGGCAAGGCATCCGAGCTCGTTCGAAAGAACGTCGCTTTTGGCGCCGGGCCGCGCGCCAGTCAGGGGCTGATTCTTGGGGCCAAGGCGCGTGCCGTGCTGCACGGTCGGTACGCCGCCGAAATCGAGGATGTGCGCGCCCTGGTCGACCCGATCTTGAAACACCGGCTCGTCATGAACTTCCGGGCAGAAGCCGAAGGTGTGACGTCGGCTGACGTCATCGAAGGCATCCGCCAAAGCATCGTGCCGTGACCCAGGTGCTCGAACCCGAGCTCGCGGTGCGTCTCGCGGGGCTCACGTTTCGTGCGAAGCGCACCGTCGACGGTCTGCTCGCAGGCATGCACCGAAGCCCGCACCGAGGCGCCAGCGCGATCTTCAAAGAACACCGCGCGTATCGGCCCGGGGATGACCCGCGATGGATCGACTGGCGCGCCTACGCACGGTCCGACCGCTACACCATCAAGCACTTCGAGCACGAGACCCAGCTTCGCGGAACCCTGGCTCTCGACGTTTCTCGGTCGATGCATTGGGGAAGCGGGGACGTCAGCAAGCTCGATTACGCCGCAACGCTTCTTGCGGCCATCGCCTACCTTCTCACCCGCCAAGGCGATGCGGTTTCGCTCGTGACCTTCGACGAGAAGATCCGCGACCGATTGCCAGCGCGCTCCGGCCCCGCGCACCTCGAGTATCTCATGCGCACCCTGGCCGAGCCGATGCAGCCGAGCGCGCGCACGGCCCTTCATGCCTCGCTCGACAAGCTGCTCGAGCACGCAGGTCGGATGGGCCTGGTCGTCATCGCGAGCGACCTGCTCGACCTCGAGAACGAAGCCCTCGATCCGATCGCGCGCATCGAGGCGCGAGGCCACCAAACAGTCGTGCTGCACGTCATGGACCCAGCCGAGCTCGAGCTTCCCTACGAGCAGCCGATGCACTTCGAAGGACTCGAGGGCGAGTTGCCCGTTGAAGTCGATCCAAAGGGTCTTCGCAGGCAGTACAGAGAGGCTATCGATGCGTTCGTCGAGTCCTGTCAGCGACGCGTCGTTGCGGCGGGCGCCCGGTATCTCCTTGCGAGGACGGACACGGCTCCGGAGCACACTCTGCTCCAGCTGTTGCGGGATGGCTGAGTCATGGGCTTTGGTCTGCCATGGGCGCTCGCCGGGCTCGTCGCCGTTTCGATTCCGATCCTGGCTCACCTGCTGAGGCGACAGAAGCTTCCAAGACAAACGCTGCCCACAATCGCGTTCCTTCATCGAATTCACGCCACGCGCGCAGCGCGGCTCCGCGTGGTGGACTTGCTGCTGCTCATCGCACGGGCACTGCTGATCGCGGCTCTGGTCTTCGTGGCGGCCGCGCCGTACCGCGTCGTCCGGTCGAACCTCCTCGACCGCCAACACGCGCTTGCGGTCATCCTCGATGACTCGATGTCGATGTCGGCGATTCACGAGGGCAAGACGCTCATCGAGCGAGCCGCTGAGCTCTCGACGGAGCAGGTCAAGAACCTGCCTGCAGGCTCCGAGGTTTCGGTCGTGCTGTCCGGGAAAGCTCCGCGTGTTTGGGTGCGTCGACGTTCGGACCTCGAGATGGTCGAGACCGTGTTCGGCGAAATCGAGCGACGTTCGACGCGCGGGGATGCGATGTGTGAGGCCGTGCAGACGGCAGTGGAGCTCCTGCTCGAAAGCGAGCTTTCGGACCGGCGCCTGCTGGTCTTTTCCGATTTCACGGAAGGCACCCGCGCTGACGCCTGTGAATGGCCGGCCCGTGGTATTCGTGTTGCCTTCGAAGCGGTCTCCACGCCCAACCCCGACAACCGGCGTATCGCGTCCGTCGAAGCGATCGGCGAGCGCGACGCTCCAGATGGGATGCGGCTCGACGTCCGGATCGAAGGCGCGCCGACTCCGTCGGAGCAAACCGTCCGGATGCGGCAGAAAGGTCAGGAGACCCAGAGGGCGTCGGTTCAACGCACGGCCGTCGGCGCCGAGGCGTCCCTGTCGATCCCCCCGGGTTCAACGGACGCGGTCGTCGAGCTCCAGCTCCATCCCGACGACGTCCTCCCTGCGGACAACGTGCGCGGTGTCTTGCTGGGCTCGGACACCGTCCACGTGCTGCTCGTCGACGGCGACCCTCACCCCGATCCACGCAAGAGGGAGACCGCGTTTCTGAGTCACGCTCTGAGTGTCGCGCCACGCATCGGTCGTTTTTTCGCCGTGGAGACCCTCGACGCTCAGGACCTTTCCGAAAGCGCCATCATCCGTTCCGACGTGGTGGTGATGGCGAACGCAACCCTCGATGAGAAGTGGCTTCCCCTCATCCGACGCTTCGTCGGCGGCGGAGGCAGTCTTTGGATCACCGCAGGCGATCGCGTCAATCCTCGGGCCTACGGGAGTGTGCTCCGGGAGCTCCTCCCGGGACGCTACACGGCGACGCGCATGGAGTCGCGGCCTCTGTCTCTGCGTTCCAAGACCCTTCCCGAGCTCGAGCAAGCCGAGGTACGGGGCCGAACACCCATCGCGGAAGCCTCGCTCGATGCCGTGGTGACCGTACGCTTCAGCGATGGCTCCGCCGCCATGCTGGAGCATCGGTACCGAAACGGTCGTGTCGCCATGATGGCGACCACCATCGACGATGCGTGGACCGACCTGCCCTATCAGCCCGTATTCGTTCCGTTCGTGCTCGATACGCTGCTCCGACTTGCGGGACGTACCGAGCATTCGGTCGAACCTCACGGGGCCGTGTCGCTTCCCGGCTCGACCCAAAGCCAACGCATTCAAGTCGTCACGCCCACGGGCCGGACGGTAGATCTCAGCGAGGCTGACCGGGTAGCTTTCCGCGACACCGGGGAGATCGGCGCGTATCGCGTGCTGGTAAACGGCGTCAACGGCGCCCGCTTCGCCTTCGTCGTCGACGCGCCAGCCGGCGAGAGCGACCTCGTTTCGGGGCGCGTTCCCGAGGTCGAAAGCCGCTTCGAAGACGTCGCAATCGACGCTTCGAGCGGCGTCGAGCAACCGCTCGGGCCGTGGCTTCTCCTGCTGGTCGTCGTGCTTCTATTCAGCGAGCTCTGGCTGCGTCAGATTCGACGGAGGTGAACGACCCGCTCGATGTGGTTGAGGTCGCGGTACACGGCGACCGTCTGCCACGCGGTGTTGCTCGACGCGAAATCCTGCACCGAAACGGCCTGTCCGGCGCCGACTTCGACTAGCAGCTGCGCCCCTGTCGCCGTTGCGGGTTCGGTCGCTGTCAGCAAGGCGCGGACGATCTCTAGCCCGTCTTCGCCCGCCGCGAGCGCGCCGATGGGCTCATGCTCGCGCACCTCGGCCTGGAGGGATTCCATTTCGGATCGAGCGATGTAGGGAGGGTTTGACACGACCAAGTCGTACTGCTCGGCGCCGTTGAGCAGGTCGGCTCGCTCAAAGCGGATTCGGTCCGAGACGCCGAGTCGTTCGGCATTTTTGGCGGCTACGCCGAGCGCGGCTTGCGAAATGTCGGTTGCAGTCACCAGCGCCAGGGGACGCTCCGCTGCAAGGGTCACCGCGATCGCGCCGCTGCCGGTGCCGATGTCGAGCACACGGAAGGGCTGGTCCGCGGGGATGCAGTCGAGCGCGTGGTCGACGAGGGTTTCGGTGTCGGGTCTCGGGACGAGCACGTCCCGGGTCACGCTGAAGCGACGGCCGTAGAAGTCCCGGTGCCCCAAGATGTAGGCGACCGGCTCGCGTTCCCTGCGGCGGGCCACCAGGGGACGAATCGAGCTTCGTTCTCGGTCGACCAAGGGCCGATGGAGGTCGAGATAGAGACCGACCCGATCGATACCGAGCGCTTCGGCGACGAGGAGCTCTGCGTCGAGGCGCGGGCTCTCGATGCCACGGGCTGCAAAATCTCGGGTCGCCCAGTCCAGGACCTCCCGGATCGTCCAGATTCGATCGGTCACGAGCCCTCAGCGCGTACGCACGCGCATCTTTTGCTTGGGCAGCGCGCCGCCGCTGGCCAGTACTTGCTTCGCGAGGCGGCTGAGCTCGGGGCGCGTCCCCTTTTGCATGAACGCGGCCACCATGTTCGGGTCAACTTCGAGGAGCTGGTCCATCGCCTCGCGCGCGCGACCGCGCTTCTTGGTCGCGGTGTACGTGTAGACCTGCGCGCGAAGGAGCATCCCCGAAACCTGTCCGAACTCTTTGTCCTTGGGATCGTAGGTTTCGAGGAGCTTGCGCGCTTCCTCCGCGTCCCCAGTCCGCGCGAGGGATTCCGCCACCACCGCGGCGTACATCGCTTTAGCCTTGGCCTGCGGCTGGCGGTCGAGACGAATCTCGTTGGCGAGCTCTCGCGCGTCACGCGCTCGCCCGGTCATCAGGTAGAACATCGCGAGATTGGCCCGGACATCGTCCTGGACCATCGCCGGCGCCTTGTTGATCTCGATCCCCTCGAGGATGCGAATTGCCTCGGCAGGCTCCTCCTGCGCGACGAGCTGCGCCTGGGCGATGGCATTGAGCGCGTCTTTCCCACCCGGCGACTGCCGGGCGCGAAGCTGTTCGAGGGCCGCCAAGCGTCCCTCCTTGTCGGTCGCGCCCTTCAGAATTGCCGCGATGTCGGCCGACTTCCGCGTGAGCCGCCAAATCCAAATCAGAAAGCCGAGCGCGATGACGCTGAGCACTGCCGCCACGATCAGGCCCACGTAGCCAATGCTGGGCTGAAGGATGCCGGCGATGACCCAGACCACGGCCAGCGCCACCCCGATGAGCCCCAGAACCTTCCAGTTCATCTTGGGCTGCTCGATCTGCTCGAGGGCCTCGGACGCGTCTTTTGGGGCCGCTGTAATCTGCTTCTTTGCGTTCGCCACTATCGCTCGGTACCGCGGTGGCCGGGGGACGGCAAGCCAAGGGACCCCGGGCGCGGACCGAAAGGGCCTCGAAACGCTATGGAAATCGGGCTTTTTCGCCAAGCGCCGGTTCCAAAGGTAAGCTAGCTTTCATCATTGAGGTGCTCCATGTGACCGGCGCAGCGCCCGGGCTACTCGAACTAGCACTTGAGTTTGCCGGATATTTGTGAATAAATATACTAAGACTGGATCTCACTTGGGGATTGAACGGGTATGAGCAGAAACAGACTGGGCGAGCTCCTCGTACGCGAGAAGAGAATCAGCCTGGAGCAATTGCGCGAAGCGCAGAAGCATCAGAAGGATGACAACATCAGTCTGGGCTACGCCCTCGCCCGTCTAGGCGCGATTTCCGATCAAGAGATCACCGATTTTCTCAGCGAACAGTATCGCGTCCAGTCGATTGATTTGTCCGAGTACGAAATCGACCGCGAGATCTTGAAGCTCATCAGCCCGCAGGTCTGCGAGCGTCACAAAATCATTCCAGTGTCGCGCGCCGGAAGCTCGCTGATCGTGGCGATGGCCGACCCGTCGAACCTGAACGCGATCGACGACGTGAAGTTCCTCACGGGCTACAACGTCGAGCCCGTCGTTTCTTCGGAGAGCGCCATCTTGACGGCGCTCGAGAAGGCGTACGCGCAGCCGGAGATCTCCTACGACGACATCATGGAGGGCTTCGACGAGTCGGAGATCGAAGTCGCCACCACCGACGACGACGACAACCTGCTCGACCTCGAACGGGCGAGTGAGGATGCGCCGGTCGTTCGCCTCTGCAACGCGATTCTTCTGAACGCGATCAAGCAAGGGGCGTCCGACATCCACGTCGAGCCGTACGAGCGCGTCCTTCGGGTCCGGTACCGCGTCGACGGCGTGCTCCACGAGGAGATGACCCCGCCGATCAAGCTCAAGAACGCGATCGCGTCCCGTCTCAAGATCATGTCGTCGCTCGATATCGCCGAGCGTCGATTGCCTCAGGATGGGCGTATCAAGCTCAAGCTCGGCAAGGGCCGGGAGATGGACTATCGCGTTTCGTCCGTCCCAACGCTATGGGGCGAGAAAATCGTCCTTCGTCTCCTGGACAAATCCAATCTTCAACTCGACATGACCAAGCTCGGTTTCGAGCAGAAGCCTCTATCGGATTTCCGCGATGCGATTCATCAGCCCTTCGGGATGGTGCTGGTAACGGGGCCCACGGGCTCCGGTAAGACGACGACGCTGTACTCCGCCATGTCGGACCTCAATGAAGTCGGCACCAACGTCAGCACTGCCGAGGATCCAATCGAGTTCAACCTGATGGGCATCAACCAGGTGCAGATGCACGAGGACATCGGCCTGAACTTCGCCGCCGCGCTGCGGTCGTTCCTGCGTCAGGACCCGGACATCATCATGGTCGGTGAGATTCGAGACTTCGAAACCGCGGAGATCTCGGTCAAGGCCGCATTGACAGGTCACTTGGTCTTGTCGACGCTTCACACGAATGACGCGCCGAGCACCGTCACCCGTCTCCTCAACATGGGCGTGGAGCCGTTCCTGGTGACCGCCTCGGTCAACTGTGTCGTGGCACAGCGCCTTGGACGTAAGATCTGCCAGGAGTGCAAAGTCCAGGTCCCCACCGATGAGCAGGTCCTGCTCGATGTCGGGTTCGAGGAGAGCGAAATCCCGAGCGTGGTCGCATGCCGCGGCACGGGTTGCAAAGCCTGCAACGACACCGGCTACAAGGGCCGAATCGCTCTTTACGAGGTCATGCCGTTCGGGGAGCGGCTCAGAGAAATCGTGCTCCAGGGCGGGTCCACTGCCGAGGTGAAGGACGAGATGGTTCGGGGCGGGGTGGCCACGCTGCGCCGCGCCGGCCTGAACAAGGTGCTGGAGGGGACTACGACGATCGACGAGGTCGTTCGCGTGACCGCCGCGGACCGTTAGTCCGGCGCTCCTCGCTCCCCTCGAACTCGATTTGTCAACCGCTCTTCGGCATTTCGGCGAGGATCGGCGATCGCCAATCTCGGAGTCGATAGGTCTAGAACACTAAGTTTTCCGGACCTTTGCCATTGGAACCTAGAAAGCGGATGACCTCATATGGCCCTACATCGCACGTCACTGATTGTCATGCATACTGAGCGGTGGTAGATCGAAAGCATGCGCATCAGCAACAGTTTCTCAGAAGGCGAGATTCAAGTTCTCGAGTTCATCCTCCAAACCCTCCTGCGTGGCGGCACTCCATCCATGGCCACCCGCAACAAGGACTTCGCGTCGGTGTACCGCAAGGTGATGACGATGAAGAAGCGCGTCGAAGAGAAGAAGTCACAGTCCAAGCTCTCTTCCTCCGTGGGCACGGTGGCAGCGGCGGACGACAGCGCGGCCGACGACGACGATCTTCAACGCAAAGCCGGCTGAACGGGTTGACTGGTTTGGGTCCGTCACGTAAGCGCGGACCGCTATGGTGACCGGTGTGATCGTCCTGCGTGGCGGGCGCGTACTCGACCCTTCGCAGGGGCTCGACGAACAGGCCGACGTCGTGATCGAAGCGGGGCGCATCAAGGAGCTCGGTCGCGACGCCGGGGCCGCTCATCAGGCAGGTGACGCCGTCCGCATCGTGGATGCGTCTGGGCACTGGGTCTGTCCGGGCTTCGTCGACCTCCACGTGCACCTGCGCGAGCCAGGGCAGGAGTACAAGGAAGACATCGGCTCTGGACTGGACGCGGCGGCAGCGGGTGGGTTCACCGCGGTGTGCCCCATGCCCAATACCAAGCCGACGAACGATACGCGCGCGATTACCGAAATGATGATTTCGCGCGCCAAAGAGCACGGCGGCGCGCGTTTGATGCCGTTCGGTGCGGTGACCCGCGGGCAAAGAGGCGCCGAGCTCACCGAGATGGCCGACTTGCGCGAAGCAGGCGCAATTGGCGTCAGTGACGATGGGGTCTGCGTCATGAACGCCGCGGTCATGCGGCACGGGATGGAGTACGCGCGCACCTTCGACCTTCTGGTGAGCCAGCACTGCGAGGACCACGACCTCACCCATGGCGCTCAGATGCACGAAGGGGCGCGTTCGACACAGCTTGGGCTCCGGGGATGGCCGCGAGCGGCGGAGGACATCATCGTGGCTCGGGATTTGATTCTCGCCGAGACCACCGGCGCCCGGTACCACGTTGCGCACATCTCGAGTTTCGGGGCAGTTCGGCTGATCCGCGAGGCGAAGTCGCGCGGGCTGCGGGTTTCGGCCGAGGTGACGCCCCATCACCTGCTCTTCACCGACGAGGCCCTGCTGAGCTACGACACCTATTGTAAGGTCAACCCGCCTCTTCGCGAAGCAGAGGACCTCGAGGCGCTGCGAGAGGCCATCGCCGACGGGACCATCGACTGCATTGCGACCGACCATGCACCGCACAGCGAGCTCGAGAAAGACTGCGAGTTCGAGGCAGCCTCGGTCGGCATCAATGGGCTAGAGACTGCGATCGGCTCGATGTTTCAGCTCGTCCGCAGCGGCGCGCTCAAACCGCTGCGGTTCGTCGAGGCGCTGTCAACTGCCCCTGCGCGCCTACTCCCCGATTTCGAAGGGGGCTCCCTGAAAGTCGGGCGACGCGCCGACATCACGGTCCTCGACCCAGACGCCCGATGGATTCTGGATAAAGAAGCGCTACGCTCCAAATCGCACAACACGCCGCTGCTGGGCCGTGAGCTGACGGGAAGGCCCGTCATGACCATGGTTGACGGCAAGGTCGTTTACGAGCTGGGAACATGAGCAAAGAAGCACACTTGGTACTTGCCGACGGAACCCGGTTTTCGGGAACCAGCTTTGGCGCCGAAGGCGCAGCCACTGGTGAAGCGGTTTTCACGACCGGTATGACCGGCTACGAAGAAGTTCTGACCGACCCTTCGTACTGCGGCCAAATCGTCACCATGACCGCGCCGCAGATCGGCAACACGGGCATCACGGTCGAAGACGGCGAGGCGAGGCGCCCTGCTCTGCGCGGTTTCGTCGTGAGGGAGCTGTCGCCCATCGAAAGCAACTGGCGCACCAAGGAGTCGCTCGACGCCTATCTGACAAGGATGGGCATCGTTGGAATTACGGGCGTCGATACGCGGACGCTCACACGGCACATCCGCGACCAGGGCGCGCAGATGGCAGCGGTCGGCACCGAAGACCCCGCGACGCTTCACGACCGCGCCAAAGCCGCGCCCCCGATGACCGGACAAGATCTGACCGGTGAAGTCACGAGCCCCGAGGTGTATCAGTGGACCGAAGGCACTGGCGTCTGGTCGGTGGCGCGTGAAGATGCTCAGCCGTGGCACGTCGTGGCGATGGACTTCGGGATCAAGCTCAACATCTTGCGGTGCCTGGTGGACGAGGGCTGCAAGGTCTCGGTCGTGCCTGCGACGACGAGCGCGCAAGAGGTGCTCGCCCTCGATCCCGACGGTGTCTTTCTGTCGAACGGCCCCGGCGACCCGGCTGCGGTAACGGGCGCTGTGTCAACCGTCCGCGAGCTCTTGGGTCAGCGTCCGATTTTCGGCATCTGCCTAGGTCATCAGTTGATGAGCCTCGCTCTCGGTGGGCAAAGCTACAAGCTCAAGTTCGGCCATCGCGGCCTCAATCAGCCCGTCAAAGACCTGAAGACGGGTCGCATCGAGGTCACGACGCAGAATCACGGCTTCTGCGTCGACGTCGACTCCCTCCGAGGCAAGTGCGAGGTCACCCACCTGCACTTGAACGACGACACCTGTGAAGGAATCCAACACCTCGAAACCGGCGCGTTCAGTGTTCAGTATCACCCCGAGGCTGCTGCAGGCCCGCACGACTCGCGGTATCTGTTCCGGCGGTTTACCGATGCCATCGCGCACGCACGCAGCTAGCCTCGAACGCCTGCTTTCGCGCGCAGCCGAGGAGTGCGAGTCCAAGCAGCGCGTCTGGTTCGGCCGGGGCATTCCTCAGGCGTTGCGAACTGCGATCCACCTGCACGGCCAAGGCGCGAAACCGGGGCCTGCGGAGCTGGCGTTCATCGAGGTGAGCGCGGTCTCGCCGCAGGGGCGCGCGGTCAGCGAAGTGATCCCGTCGGGATTGAACTGCCCGATCGTCGGCCTGAGTCAGAGCAGCGTCGAGCAGCTCGGCTCTCTCGTTTGTGCCCGCGGCGATGCTGGCGTCCAAATCACACGTCTCATCTGTCCGTTCGCCGTTTTTGATTTCAGCACTGAGGGAGTCCGCGTGCGCGAGGTCCGCCACGGCCTGACGGCGGCGGACCTTCAGGCAGAGCTTTCGACGACTCTGTGGTCGGGGCCGGATCTGAAAGAGCTCGGCTCGCACTGAGGGGCTCGGGCTACCGCGGGTGCGGGCGTCGACGTACGGCTTGTGCTGCCGCGGACACTGACGCTGGCACTGACGCTGACGCTGCCGCGGGCACTGAGACTGCCGCGGGC
>SHLP01000216.1 GCA_004283055.1 Deltaproteobacteria bacterium | reverse complement strand
GCCATCATCTGCCTTTCCGGCTGCGCTTCCCGCCGAGTAGCTCGTCCCACTTCATTCCAAAGAAGGGCACACGCCCCGAGGTCATGTCCGTGAGCTTCGCGCTCATGGCGCCGTGAACTCGCGCGGCGAGAGACTCGTACGTTTCGCCCTCCCCCGCGTGAATCGGATCGAGCACGGCAGCGCGCATCTTGGCCGGCAGCGGGAAATAAGGCAGCAGCCCTGCGAGACCAATGCTGAGCCCGTACGGAATCGAAACGCTGATTGGAAACGTCTTCAGCCGCAGGAGCTCGGGCAGCCGTAAGAGCTTGGCGAGCCGCTGCCCGTCGGAGATGACGAACAAGGTTTCGCCGGCGCCCGAAACGACGATGGGAACGATCGGCACCTTTGCCTCGAGAGCGAGCTTCGCAAAGCCCTTCCGGCCACCGAACACGACTTCGTTGCGATGAAAGAAGCTCTTCATCGCATCGAGGTCGCCGCCCGGCATGACCAATACGTAGTGGCCGTCCGAAAGCCCAGCTAACGCGGACCCCCGGCTTGCGACGCGGACACCGGCCGGCTCCAACAAGGGGCCGAGGCCAACCGTCCAGGCCATTTTGTGGGCAAGAACCGTGAACTGAACATCCTCGCGAGGAGCGAGGCGTGGGGCGAGCGCGGCGATGATGAACGCATTGAGGTCCACGACCCCCCCGAAGCCGTGGTTGGCGACGAGAAGAGCCGGCGGATCCGGAAGGCGGTCGGGCCCTTCATATTCGAGGCGGGTATAACGCGCGATGGCGTTGCCGAGGCCGATGAAGAAGCCCTGGACCAACTCACGCTGCGCTGCGTCGTCTTTCGTCACGTTCCGCGGGCAAGGCTAGCATTCTTGTCGTCCCGCGAGCTTCTGTCCGCCTCCACGAGGTCGAGCGCCACGTCGACGATCATATCCTCTTGCCCACCGATCAACCTGCGCCGCCCGACTTCTTCGAGGATACGGCGCGCGTCCACGCCGTACTTCTCCGCTGCCTTTTCCGCGTGTCGCAAGAAGCTCGAGTACACGCCGGCGTAGCCGAGCGAAAGCGTCTCCCGGTCGACACGTACCGGCCGCTCCTGTAGCGGGCGGACGTAGTCCTCGGCGAGGTCCATGAGCTCGTACAAGTCGCAGCCGTGCTCCCAGCCGAGCCGATTCGCGTTGGCGATGAACACCTCGAGAGGGGCATTGCCCGCGCCGGCTCCAAGGCCGGTCAGGGAGGCATCGACGCGCTGCGCCCCGGCGGTGACAGCCGCGATCGAGTTGGCGACCCCGAGAGAGAGGTTGTGGTGCGCGTGGATCCCGACCTGCGTCTCGGGACGGAGCGCGTCGCGAAACGCCCTCACCCGCTCGGCGACATCGAAGAAGCTCATCGCGCCGCCGGAATCGACCACGTACACGCATTCGGCTCCGTACGACTCCATGAGGAGCGCCTGCTCACACAGCTTCTTCGGCTCCGCCATGTGGGACATCATGAGAAAGCCCACCGTGTCGAGCCCGAGCTCGCGCGCCGTCTCGATGTGCTGCTTCGAGATATCGGCCTCGGTGCAATGTGTCGCCACGCGAATCGTCTGGATGCCGGCGGCTGCGGCGTCTTTCAACGAGTGGACGGTGCCGACGCCCGGCAGGAGCAGCGTCGCAAGCTTTGCGCGAGACAAGACATCTGCCGCGGCCTCGATCCACTCCAAATCCGAGTGCGAGCCAAAGCCGTAGTTGAAGCTCGAGCCCGCCAGCCCGTCTCCGTGCGCGACCTCGAGCGAGTCCACACCGGCCTCTTCGAGCCCACGCGCAATCACGCGCACGTCCTCGAGCGAGAGCTGATGTCGAATAGGGTGCATCCCGTCCCGGAGCGTCACGTCTTGGATGTAGAGACGGTACGGAATCTCGGTGGATGTTTCGTTCATGGCGTGCCTCCTAGGATCCGCGTTGCAAACGTCTCCCCAACGGCAAGCGCCGCAGAAGTCATGATGTCGAGGTTGCCCGCGTAGGGCGGCAGGTAGTCGCCGGCGCCTTCCACTTCGAGGAAAACGCTGGTCTTGACGCCCGTCATCGGCGCTAGCCCTGGCAGGCGCAGCGGATTGCCGGGGTCGAAGTGCTCGAACTGCACTTCCTGCGCGAGCCGATAACCAGGCACATAGGCTTGCACCGCGGCCACCGTTCGTTGGATCGACCCGGCGATCGAAGCTTCATCGGCCTCGTCGCTGAAGGTGTAGACCGTGTCCCGCATGATGAGCGGTGGCTCGGCGGGGTTGAGGATGATGATGGCCTTGCCCGTCTTGGCGCCGCCGACGACCTCGAGCGCCTGCGCGGTCGTCTCCGTGAACTCGTCGATGTTCGCGCGGGTGCCGGGGCCCGCGGACCGCGATGAAATCGACGCGACGATCTCGGCGTAGTGAACCTCGGCGACGCGCGACACAGCGTGGACAATCGGCACCGTCGCCTGGCCTCCGCAGGTCACCATGTTGACGTTGCTGCCGGAGACGTGGTCGTCGAGGTTCACGACCGGCACGACGTACGGACCGATTGCAGCCGGCGTCAAATCGACGACCTGCATTCCGGCCTCTCGCGCCATCGCGTCGTGCGCCTTGTGCGCCCCAGCCGATGTTGCATCGAAGAGGATCTTCGGAGCGTTCCCGTTGGTCGAAGCGAGGAACCCGCTCAGCCCCTCGGACGACGTCGGCACCCCGAGCTTCCGGGCGCGCGCGAGTCCATCCGACTCCGGGTCGATGCCGACGAGTCCGACCAGCTCGAGGTTCTTTCCTCGCGAAAGGACCTTCTTCATCAGATCTGTCCCGATGTTTCCCGATCCCACGATTGCACACGTCACAGTCATCTTCTCATTCTCCAAAGCTCACACTCACCGACCCGAGACCCTCGATCTCGGCGCGCACCATGTCCCCGGGCGCCACCGGGGCCATGGGCCCGAGCGCTCCCGAGAGCACGAGCTCGCCGGCTTGTAGGGGGTCGCCCTGCCCCAACGTGGTTTCCGCCAACCACCGCAGGGCATTCAAGGGATTGCCGAGGCATGCCTCGCCGGTGCCGGTCGACACGACGGCCCCGTTGACCTCCATCGTCATGGTGCAGGCCTGCGGGTCGAACGCCTCGAGTGGGACCCCAGACTCTCCAATCACGTAGAAGCCGCTGGACGCGTTGTCGGCAATGGTGTCGACGATGCCGATGCGCCAGTCGGCAATCGCGCTGTCGCAGATCTCGATTGCGGGATAAGCGAGTGCGATGGCGTCCGCGATTCGGCCCCGTTTGAGGAGCTCGGCGTCGATCTCCCGGTCGAGCAGAAACGCAATTTCCGCTTCGACCTTGGGCTGCATGCATCGCGCCGGATCGACCCTTCCGCCGTCGGGGATCGCCATGCTGTCGAGCAGCACTCCGGAGTCGGGCTGGTCGACCCCGAGTTGCTTCTGAACCGCGTTCGACGTGAGGCCGACCTTCCGGCCTGTCCGAGAGCGGCCCGCCCGCATCCAAGCTTCGGCGTTCAAGGCTTGAATGCGGTAGGCGGCACGGAGGTCCTGAGGCGCCAATGCGCCGCCAATCGGCGCAATGGGTGAGCAGCTCTCCCTCGCCATGCGAATCGACTCGGCGATCTGCCGTTCCGTCTCTAGTAAGTGCGCCATCGAAGCAAACGACCCTTCAAGCTTGCCCAAGTTGTTGCTTGAGCGCGTCGACGGCCCCGTCGAGGTTCTGCGCGTCCACGACCGCGAAGGCGAAGCCATCGGGGCGAATCAGAGCAGCGCCACCCTTACTGAAGCCGGCCTTCTTGAACCAGTCGAGCATGTTGCCACGGACGTCCTCGAGCTCGATCACTCCGGGAGGAGTGGCTTGCGTCTCGTTGCGACCCTGCGGCCGATCGCCGTACCCGTAGAGGTTGATATAGCGCGCATCGAGCCCGTCTAGAAGCGCCTGCGATTGCTTCGATAGGTGCGCTCGCGGGTCGAGCCCCTGACCAACAACCGCGAACCCTTCACCAACGACATCGTCGAGCAAAGCTCGCCGCCCGGTGGAGCTTCGCACCTCGGGCTGAGGGGTCATCGTGCCCTCGGGGCCACCGAGCCGGCGTCGCGGCATTCCGAAGTAGTTGCCCTTCTTGTAGGTGGGTTTGGGCTTGAAGCGCGCCTCTTGAAGCCAATCGCGGAGACCGGGCGTCGCCTGGATGCCCTTGAGCGTGAGGTTCCGTAGGGCAGCCGCCATGGGATTCGACATCGAGACGACATCCTTCATGAAGACCGAAACGTCGATCATCGATTGCGCATGAGGCTTTCGCTCCGTCTGATAGGTGTCGAGCAGTGAGGGGTCTGCCTTCCCGGCGAGCACGGCGCTGAGCTTCCA
>SHLP01000090.1 GCA_004283055.1 Deltaproteobacteria bacterium | reverse complement strand
GGGCTCTCACCCCGCGTGCGAGCCCAAACCCAATCCAAGGACAAAGCGATAGCCAAAGATGAACGCGCCAGTGCCAGCGCGAGCGTCAGTGTCAGTGCCAGCGCCAGTGGCGGAGCCCCGGTCTAGACGCCCACCAGCGGCAGTTGCCGTCGCAGCTCTTCGCTGTCGGTCACCGGAATGGGGTAGCGGCCGCTGAAGCAGGCGCTGCAGAAACCCTCGCCACCGACTGCGCGCTTCAGGCCCTTTAGGGAAAGGTAGCCGAGGCTGTTGGCCGTGACGTATTCGTTGACCTCTTCGATGGTCTTGTGTGCGGCGATCAGCTCTTCGCGGGTCGGGGTGTCGATACCGTAGAAGCAGGGCCAGATGGTGGGCGGCGCGCTAATCCGAAGGTGAACTTCCTTGGCGCCGGCGTCCCGGATCATTTTCACGATCTTCCGGCTGGTCGTGCCGCGAACGATGGAATCGTCGATGACAACGACCCGCTTGCCTTCGAGCAGATGCTGCACCGGATGGAGCTTCAGTCGAACCCCGAAGTGTCGAATCGATTGCGCGGGTTCGATGAACGTTCGGCCGACGTAGTGGCTTCGAATCAGGCCCAGCTCGAACGGAAGACGTGCCGCCTCCGCATACCCGAGAGCCGCCGCCACACCGCTGTCGGGCACGGGCACGACCAGGTCGGCTTCGACCGGCTGGTCTTCCCACAGAGCACGACCCATGCGCTTGCGAGCGTCGTAGACGCTAATCCCGTCAAAAAAGGCGTCGGGCCGCGCGAAATAGACGTACTCGAAGATGCACATGTATCGCCGCTCGGCGTCGGTCCGAAAGGGGCGCAGGCTCTGGAGGCCCGACTCGTTGATGACGACCATCTCGCCGGGCTCGATGTCACGAATGAACTTGGCGCCGATTAGCTGAAACGCGGGCGGCTCCGAAGCAATGACGTATGCGTCGTCGAGCTGTCCGAGGCACAGGGGACGGAAGCCATACGGGTCGCGCACCGCAACCAACTCGTCGGGCGAGAGAAACACGAGGGAGTAGGCGCCTTCGACTTGATGCAAGGCGTCGGCGACGCGGTCGATCATGGTTTCAGCCTTCGAGCGAGCGATGAGGTGCACGAGAACCTCGGTGTCGCTGTCGGACGAGAAAATTGAGCCGTCCCTTTCGAGCTGGTGCCGAAGCGCCAAGCCGTTGGTCAGATTGCCGTTGTGGGCCACTGCGATGGAGCCGTGGCCGCAGTCGACCGCGAGCGGCTGTGCGTTCTTGATGTGACTGCCGCCGGCGGTGGTGTAGCGGACGTGACCGATGGCGCTGCTGCCGGGCAGCTTCTCGAGGCGATCGGCCGTGAAGACGTCTTGAACCAGGCCCATCCCGCGGTGTACGAAGAGCTGCTCGTCATTGCTCGATACGATGCCAGCGGCTTCTTGCCCTCGGTGCTGTAATGAGTGCAGGCCCAGGTAGGCGAGATTCGACGCCTCATCGGCCCCAAACACGCCAAACACACCGCATTGATCATGGAAATGATCGTCGTCCATCCACCGCACGGCGCGTTCATAGCGCCAGGCCCCCCCGGCGTCCATGACTCGCGGATGCCCTTGGTCCGGGCGTGCGCTAGAACCCGACGATTGCAATGCCGCGCGTGCTGAAGCGAATTGAATCAGTGGTACCGCGAAGGGCTTACGGCTTTGGCGGTAAAGCCCGTGGCCTCGCGGCGCTGGCGCGAGCGGGCTTCCCTGTGCCTGCCGCCTACGCCATGCCGGGGTGGGTAGGCGACTCCTTCTTTTCGAGCGTTCTCGACATTGCCGATCGACCGCGGGCGCTCCTGCGGACGCCTCACGTCTCCGATGCACGCTTGCAAACCATAGCCCAGCGGGTGCGGGACGCGACCCTTCCGCAAGATGTGGTTCGAAGCGTCACGGACGCCTCGCTCGCGATGCGAGATGAGGGCGCCATCAGCTTCGCCGTGCGCTCTTCGGCGATGCACGAAGATCTGGAAAGTGCATCAGCCGCGGGAATGCACATGACTCTGCTCAACTTGATGCGCGAAGACGAGGTGCTCGATGCGGTGAAGGTTTGCTGGTCGAGTCTTTTCCGACCTCGCGTGGTCTCGTACCTCCGGACGCTCGGCGACGAGATCCCGGTCTCGGTTGGCATCGTGATTCAGGCCATGGTTCCGGCCGAGGTTTCGGGAGTGTTGTTCACGGCCAACCCGCTTACCGGCGACGGAGGAGAGGTCGTGATCAACGCGGCGTATGGGCTGGGGTCGTCCGTGGTCGATGGACGGGTGACGCCGGACACGTACCGCGTCGACAAGACGACGGGCCAGCTGCGCGATCGAATCATCGGCGAGAAGGCGCAGCAAACCGTGCTCGATCGATCGGGAGGCGTTCGCGAGGTCGCGGTCGATGAGAGAGAGCGGGAAGCAGCGGCGTTGAGCGAGCAGCAGCTCTTGCAGTTGACCGACCTAGCCAAACGCGTCGAAAGCCACTTTGGAGACGCCCGCGACGTCGAGTGGGCGTTCGCCGAGCACGAGCTGTACGTTCTACAAGCGCGGCCAATCGTGGTCCCAAGCATGCGAACCCGACGCGGCTCGAGACGCGAACGACCCGTGGATCGCCGCAAGATCGTCTGGAGCAATGCAAACGTCGGGGAGGCGCTCCCTGGCGTCGCCACGCCGTTTACATGGTCTGTCTTGAGCCAGTTCAGCGAGCTCGGCTTTCGCCGGGCGTTTGGTGCCATGGGCTGTGCAGTCCCGCGCGACGCGGAGCTCGTCGGCGACTTCCGTGGGCGGATCTACCTCAATCTGACCGAATTCAGCTCGATACTCTCTCAGATTCCCTGGATCCATCCAGCCACCCTGGTTCGACTCGGCGGCGGGCAGTACGCCTCCGAGCTCGATGAAGTGCTGGCCGACCGGAGCTCGACGGGCTTCTTACTCCGCTTGCCTCAGACGGTTTCGCGATATGCGCGTGAGAACTTCCGCCTCGAGTCCCGCATCGAGGAATTCGAAACCCATTTTTCCGGTGAGCGGATGCGAATCAACGGGATCGATCCTCGCCTCCTAGAGCCAAGCGGCCTCGATCGAATGCTTGGCGATGTCGAACATCTCTTGGACGAGACCGGCTCGATCACGCTTACAGCCTACGCCAACCTGCTCAGCGCCGTGCTCGTGCTCACCGGCTTGTTGCGTGCCTTCGCTGGAAGTCAGGCCTCCGGCCTCTACCGCGAGCTGCTTTCCGGCCTGCAAGACGTCGCCAGCGCGCGTCCCGGGTTCGTGCTTTGGCAGATCGCCGCGCTCGCACGCGAGGAGCCCGAGCTGGCCGAGCGAATTCGAACCTCCGACCTCGACGAGCTCACCGTGTCGGACCTGCCCGGCGGCCGCACTCGGGACGCACTGATTCGCTTCCTCCGAGACTATGGCTTCCGTGGCATTCGGGAAGCCGAAATCGCCGCGCCGCGCTGGGCTGAAGATCCTACGCTCATGTTCGCAACGATACGTTCGCACCTCGCAGGCACGGTAGATCCAGTCCAGCGTGGGCACGACCTCCGGACCGCCCGGCAGAAAGCGGAAGAAGAGCTCAAGAAGACCGTTCCGTTCGCGCTTCGACCTGCGGTTGCGAAGCTCCTCGACTTGGTTCGTCACTTCACCCGCATGCGCGAGCAGTTGCGCGGCCACGTCGTTGAGGTCCTGGGCATGTTTCGTCGAGTTGCCCTCGAGGCTTCCCGTCGAATCGAAGCCCGAGAGCCGGAGGCCGGGTCGGATGCCGTGTTTTTTCTGACGCTCGGGGAGGTCCGGAGGGTTTTCTACGACCAAAATGAGCGCGTCGCGATCCGCGTCCAGCGACGTCGCCTCGAGTACGAGCGGAACCGCGCGCTGCCGGAGCCGCCCACGACCTTCGTTGGGTTCCCACCCGATGACCTAGGCGTCGCTTCCAAGGCGAAGCGCCTTCGCGGACTTGCTGCAAGCCGGGGGGTCGCCGAGGGTAGGGTGCGAATCCTGCGCGATGCCAGCCACGCGGCCCACTTCGAGCCGGGAGAGGTGTTGGTGGTGGCAGCGGCGGACACGGGATGGGCACCGTTGTTCCTCGCGGCGGCGGGCGTCGTCACGGAGCTGGGCGGACCGCTCTCTCACGCGGCGATCATACTCAGAGAGTACGCGGTGCCCGCTGTAGTCAATGTGGCGAATGCGACGCGCGTGCTTTCCGATGGCGATATCGTTCGACTCGATGGTGACGCGGGTACGGTGGAGATCCTCGGTGCTTGAGGGGGAAAGCGCCGAGCCCGAAATCATCCATCACGACGAGCATCTCCTAATCGTTCACAAACCTCCGAGCCTCCCGACGACCGCTCCCCGCGCTGAGCAACGCTCGCTCGTTCGATGGGTATCTGAACGGTTCGAGGGTCTTCAGGCGCATGCGACTTCTCGCCTCGATTCTCAAGTCAGTGGTTTGGTGACCTTTGCGCTCACAGCGAGGGCGAACCGGGCGCTTCTCGACGCGCGACGCGCAGGCGCATACGAGCGAGTCTACCTGGGAATCACCCTCCACCAGCTGACCCTCGAGGCGGGCGACTGGGCATGGCCGATCTCCATGGATCCGAGCAACCCCAAGCTCCGGATTGCACGAGCCGGCCGCGCTGAGCGAAGCGCGCTGACCCGGTACAGCGTCGCCGCGCGTAGCTCCGGCGCGACCCTTCTTCGGCTGATGCCCATGACGGGTCGGACGCATCAGATTCGTGTCCACGCGGCCCGCTCGGGCGCCCCGCTATTCGGCGATACGGCGTACGGTGGCGAGCGGCGTGACGTCATGGCGGACGGCGCGGTAGTAACCGCGAGGCGCGTCATGCTTCACTGCGCTCGTCTGAGCTTCCCGTCACCGACAGGAGGCGCGAGCCTGCGCTTCGAAGCGGCCGCTCGGCCGGACATGCAGCGGATTTGGGCGGCCTTGGGCGGGAAAGCCTCCGACCTTCAGCCCTGACGCTTGGTCGAGAACTTCGTACCCGGCGGTTCGTCTTTTGGCCTGTTGAAATGGGCTTCGAGCTCACGATGGAGGATCTCCTGCACGTCATCTTGCAGTCCGAGCGGGTGTCGAATCAGCCGCTCGATGTTCCTCTGATAGATGAAGAGGCGTCGCTGCTCCTCGCCTCCCGCGGTAGTGGCCATTTCGTCGAGCAGGAGGGGAGTTCGCGGATCGACGCCCTCGGCCACGACCTCCAGCCCCGGCAGGTCGCTCACCATGATCAGGTTGCCTTCGAGGCGCTGCGCGAGCCCTTCGGGCAGGGCGCGGAGCGCGGCCTGCACGATTTTTTCGAAGCGCCCATGGCTGGGCGACCAGGGGGGGCTCGGCAGGAGCCCATCGAGATGCCGCGTTTTCAGGAAAGCGAGCGAGGCTTCGACGCTACGTTGCTGCCGGTCGCGCAGGAGTCCGAAATAGTAGAGAACATCGGGCGATGCGTCCGGGCGTGACGCTGCCCGTTCGATCAAAACAGCAGCCGCGTCGATCTGCTCGAGCTCGAAGTGCGCCCGCCCGATCAGGAAGTCGAGTTGCTCGTTCTCGTACGGCCCCTCGGGCAGCCCGAGGAGGAGCTCGGCAGCCGCGGCCCGATCCCCTTGCTGAAGCAGAGCGTCGACCTTGAGAACTGAGGCATCGGCGATGTCGTCTGCTGACTCACAGCTTTCGAGCGCCTGGTCGAGGACGCGAATCGCTTCCGCAAAGCTTCCTAGCGGGTGAATCAGAAGCTCGGCTGCGTTGAGCATGGCTTCGAGGTAGTGCTCGTCGAGGTCGATAGCCTGCCGGTAATGCTCTAGCGCCATGTCCAGATTGCCGTTGGCGGCGTGGATGTAGCCGATGAGATTGTGAGCGTCCGGCGAATCGCCGTCGATCTCGAGGGTCTGCTCGGCCGACGCCATAGCGCCGTTCAAGTCACCCTGCGTCACCAACTCCCAGCCGCGGTCGAGGTGCGCACTGAGGCGGTCCATGAATCCTTCGATGGGCTCCGACATGACTAATTCCGAAACTTACGTGGCGCGTTTGGGACGTCAAGCGGAACCGTAGGCTATGATGCATTTGAGATGATGAGGCTTTTCCGGCTGGCGGGAATCATGGTGATCTGCTCGTGTGTGACCGAGCCGCTTCCGGCTGGCCAGACGATCTCGGTTGGCACCGCCGAGCGCGGCTACCTACACGAGGCCATTCGCCTCGCGGACGGGGGGGAGGGCTACCAACGGCTCCGACCGCACGACCGAACCCAGTACGGCACGCGGACTCTCATTGGGGCGATCGAGCGAGCCGCGCGTGACGTAGCGCACGCATTTCCAGTTGGCCCCCCACTTTGGGTCGGCGACCTATCGAGCCACCGCGGCGGCTCGCACGCTAGGCATCGTACACATCGCAGCGGCCGCGACGCAGACCTCTTGTTCTTCGCGAGAGACGCCGCCGGACTGACCACGGGCTCCAACGCCTGGCTTCGGTTCGACCGGTTCGGGTTTGCGTTCCTGGCGGGCAAGTCGTTTCGCTTCGATGATGCGCGCAACTGGCACTTGGTGCGCAGCTTGGTGATGGATGATGAAGCCCGGGTGAAGTGGCTTTTCTGCTCGAACGAGCTCAAGGTTCGGCTTCTGCGTTATGCCGCGCGCCACGAGCGTTCGCCTCAGGCCGTGGTTCGCGCAACCTGGGTCCTTCATCAGCCGTCACGTGGCGAACCACACGACGATCACTTTCATCTCCGCGTGGGCTGTGGCGCAGAGGAACGGCGTCTTGGCTGCGAGGAACAAGCTCCGCACTGGCCGTGGCTCTCCGACCCCGCACGCAAACACGACGGCAGCGCGAACGTCGCCGCCAACGATACGGGCATTCTTCGTTGGCTATTTGCCGAGGAGCATTTGGATTAGAGCAGCGACATCGCCCGGCTTGGCTTCGATCCCGCAGCGAAACCAACCTCGATCGCTCGCCACTAGGTCGGTCAGAGCGCGGTGCTTTTCGGTAGCTCCCCACACCAAGACGGCGGAGCTTTTCGGCAGCTCGTGCGCCAATGTCGCGATTGTCGATGGCTGCACCGATGCCTGAACACAATCGATGACCAGGAGCGGGCTCAGCGATGCGGTGGCCCTGACGTTGTCGAGAAAGGCGACGACGTCCTCGATCTGCTGCACGGCCGCGGCGGAGCCGACCTTTTCGGCGATCGCCTCGAACCGCGATTGGTCGCGTGTTGCGACGAAGACCATGGGCAGAGCGGAGCCGAGAGGTTGGATCGTAGGGTACTTCGAGGTGCTGCTCTCCGGTGGCTGACCGCTGTGCTTTCGGCTGACGCCTGAGCGTGACCGTTCGCGGCCGCGGTCCCGCATCGGGTCCTCGTGATCGTCGCGCTGCGGCGGCCTAGACCCGATCGTCTCTGCGAACATCAGCATCGGTTCGAGATTCTGCATCACGGCGTCCGTGGCCGCGTTGCCAAGATAGAACTCCATGGCGATGCGAAGGTGTTTGTCGACGAAGCGGTGCAGTCGTTCCCCTTCGGCCGGGATTTCGTGCTCGCGAGCCATGTGCAGGGCGCGATGAAGGATCTGCACCTGCACCTCCGGCGTCGCGACGCCCTCGATCGCTTCTCTGACCATCCGGGCAATCGGGTTCTCCGTTTGCCCCTGATCTTCATCTCCGGACGCAGGGTGGATTCGCGCTACCACAACACCGTAATATTACCGTGATTTCGCCGTTAGGCCAAACCCTCCCAGCTGGTGTGGCTTGGCGCGGCCGTGGTACATCGCGGAGATGCTCGTGATGGGGGTGGACGAGAACGGTCTGGGGCCGCGACTGGGGCCTTTGGTTGCGACCTCCGTGGTCCTCGAGGCCTCGCGGTATCCAAGAGCGGCGCTGTGCAAGCGCGGGCTTGGCCTCGGGCTGACCGACAGCAAGGAGACCGGCGGGTTCGGGAGGATGGCATTCACCGAATCGGTCGCCCTCGCTCTGGTCGAGCGTGGGGCAGCTCGGCTCCCGACCTCGGGAGATGATTTGCTGGACTGCATCGCGCCTCCGTCGCGTCCCCGGCTTCGGGCGTGCTGTCCCGACGATGCAACGGCGGGGCAGTGCTGGGCGGTCGACCCCTCGCTGCCCATGTTTGGCGGTCGAGTCGCAGACGGCAGGAGGCTGCTCGACCAGCTGATCGGCCGATCGAACCTTCGCATCGTCGACGTTGAAAGCCGTCTCGCCTGCGCGGGCCTGCTCAACGCAAGGCTCTCCGATGGAATCAACAAGCTCGCCGTCGATCTCGAGCTGTTCGAGGACCTCATCGCCAGCGTCCACGCTCGGCACGGCTCTCCTCTACTCGTGCTCTGCGGCATGATCGGCGGCATCCGCGACTACGCATCCCGTTTCAGCCGCTTCGACTCCGGTCGGGTCGAGGCTTTGGCCAACCGTCAGGGCCAACGCAGATACGCCGTCGACGGGGTCGGCAAGCTTCGCTTCGAAGTCGACGCAGACGCGCGGCACCTTCCGGTGGCGCTTGCTTCGATCATCGGCAAGTACGTGCGCGAGGTCTGCATGCACCGGATCGGCGAGTTCTACCGGAACGACCTCCCAGGCCTGGCGCTCGCCAGTGGGTACCACGACCCGGTCACCACCCGCTTCATCGAAGCCACCGAAAATTCGCGCCGCCGCTTGCGCATTGCGTCAGATTGCTTCCGGCGGCGGGCATGACGGCTGTGCTAGGAGACCGACATGTCTGAGCGAGACAAGGCGCCGCGCTGGGTCGTGTGGCTCGGAGTTTCGCTCGCCGTTGGGTGGTTGCTCTTCACCCTGCGCAGCGTGCTTGCGCCGGTCTTCTTTGCGTTCCTCATCGCGTACATGCTCGACCCGTTGGTCGATCGCATCGAGCAGAGCCGCCTGCTTCGCGACCGTTCGATCGGCCGCGCGGTCGGCATCGCCGTGCTTCTCCTCGGTGTCTTTGCGATAACGGCTGTTTCGCTCCTTGTGATCTTCCCTATGGTCTACGACGAGATCGCGAGCTTCGTGAAGCGATTGCCTGGGCTCGTCGCGCGAAGCCGCGCGGAGTGGGAGCCGCTTCTCCTCGAGTACGGCTTGGAAGTTCCCAACTCGGTGGCGGACGCGTTCGAGGAGCTCCAGGTCGACCTCCAGTCCGTGGTCAAAACGGGTTACACCCCGGCAACGGCCGCAGCCAAATGGGTCCTCGGTGGAACTGCATCCGCAGTCGGCGCAATCGTGGCCTCGCTGATGATCCCCGTCTTCGCATTCTACCTTCTCTACGATTTCGACGCTCTCGTAGCCCGAGCCGCGGACCTGATTCCTCCGCGCCATCGTCTGGAAGCAAATGGCTTCTTTCGCGAGGTGGACGAGGTTCTCGGGCAATTCTTCCGAGGTCAGTTCACCGTCATGGTGATCTTGGCGATCCTCTATTCGGTTGGGTACGGATCCATCGGGGTGCCGTTGGCGCTGCCGATCGGGATCATGGCGGGCCTGCTCTCCTTCGTTCCGTATCTCGGTAGCACCCTCGCACTCGGCACGGCCCTCCTGATGACTGCGCTCGACTGGCAGGGTTGGACGCAGGTCCTTTGGGTTCTCGGTGTGCACGCGCTCGTCCAGGGCTTGGAGGGCTTCGTGGTTACTCCGAAGATCATGGGGGACACCGTTGGGATTTCCGCGATCGCGGTTCTCTTCGCGCTGTTGGTGGGCGCCGAGCTTCTGGGGTTCACCGGCGTGCTGCTGGCGGTTCCCGCCGCTGCGGTCCTCAAGATCTTGATCCAGCGGATCGACGGCCAGTACAGAAGGTCAGAGTTCTTCGTCGGGCGCAGGGCCGAGACGAGCCGTTCTACAGAGCGGTCGAAAGACTAGACACGTCCACCGTCACTTCGATGCTCCGGTCGCGAACCGATACGCGAGCCGTCCTCAAGAGATCGGTCCATGGTGGCTCGAGGTGCTCGGGCGGAGACGTGATCCAGTCGCGCATGCGCGCTGCGTTTTCGGCTGCGAGCTCGGCACTGCTCACGTCGATGGAAAAGACCACCGCTCCGGCGCTTCCGGACTCGACCAACAAGCCGATGGTTTGCGCGCCCTCGAGCGCGAACGGGCCCCCCAAGCGCTCCGCAACCCGCTCCAACGCGGATATCCAGTGGCCCGGAGGCTCCAAAATCGCCGAGATACTGCTTCCGCGCGCCAGGAACGGCCATCGCGCTGCAATGCTGCGACGTTCGATGAGGGCAGGCGCGGTGCCGCGCTGGACTCCGATCGCCTCCGACACGGTCGTCACCGAGCCGGCGACGATCGTCCGGTCGTCTATCACTGCGATTGCGCTCTGCTGCTCGCGGTTGGCCAACATGGGCCCCGACGGACCGTCGAGCCGGAGGACCGTGCCACCGCGGCCTTCGACGAGCGCGCGGTGACAGGCCGCCAGGGTACCAGCGCTTGCGGCACGTCCTTTCAGCATCACGCCAATCGATTGAAGCGGTTGATCGTCCGGCCCTCGGATCCAAGCGACGACTTCGCTCAGTGCCTCGAACGGATCGAGCGCGCAGACCATCTCGATTTCGCTGAGCTGCTCGGTCGCGACGAGCGCGGCCAGTAAGGTCTTTCCCGCAGCCGTTTTTTCGAGCGCGGCAGAGTCGATCCGCAAAACGGCACGGGCGGTGCTCGGAAGCTGATGGAGCAGCCGAGTCGTTCGCAGTGTCTTGGCGTGCTGCATCGCCGCGAAGAGCATGCCGGTCACACTGATCGAAACCACGGCGGCAACCTTGAGCGAGCGGGACACAGGTCGAGGGTAGGAAGTTCTTTTCACGGGGCAAGCCCTCGTGCTAACGCCTGCCCCATGCCATGGCGCCGAATGCGATTACGTAAGGCCGAGGTTCTCGCGCGTTGCGATGAGAGCGGGAAGCTCATCACACAGGACGGCAGGGTCGAGGTTCGGTACAGACCCAAGGACGGCCGAGCCTATTTCGCAAGCGCTTCGAATTTGAAGCCTTCTGGCTCCGCCTCGGAGGTCGAGCCCGATTCGTTTTGCGCACCGGGCGAAGCGGTGCAGAAGTCGTCTAGGGCGAAAAACAAGCCGAAGCCTGGGGCCGCCACAGAAGGACCGGCGCCTGAAAAGCCGGACGGTGACGAGCTGCTCGTCTACGCGGACGGGGCCTGTAGCGGTAATCCGGGCCCGGCTGGCGTCGGCGCGGTCGCGCTCTGGGCCGATCAGAAGCGCGAGCTAAGTGAGTACATTGGCGAGGCGACGAACAACATCGCCGAGCTCACGGGCATTCTTCGCGCGGTCGAGCTTGCAACGGAGCTCGGAAGGCCGCTGCGGCTTTACACCGATTCGACCTATTCCATCGGCGTACTCACGAAGGGGTGGAAAGTCCGGGCGAATCAAGAGCTTGTCGGACGAGTGCGAAAGGTGCTGGACGCGCATCCCGACGCGAAGCTCTTTCACGTCCGCGGTCACCAAGGCGTACGACTCAATGAAGAAGCCGACGAGCTCGCCGTCCGCGCCGTGCAAGACAAGTCGTCTACGGGTTGGATTTCGCCTTGAAATGTCGCGCGGCTTCCTCGAGCGTGACTAGCTCGTAGCCGGCGTCTCGAATCACTCGAACCGCCGTTCGGAGGGAGCGAAGCTTCTCCGCTGCCGGTCGCCGCAGGTCCGCCCGATGCGGCCTGAGCGCCTCGAGCCCGTCTTCGTAGGAGTCGGCGAGATCGAAACCATGAAGCTCGAGGTTGATGAATTCCCTGCGGAGCATCTGTCTGCTCAGCCGATCCGACAGTTGGTCCCCGCCAAGAACGAGCGAAGTCCCGATGTACGGAAGCTGTAGCGGCGTGACGCCGATCGGCAGCTCCATCAGCCCATCTCCGCTTCTCCAAAAAGGCCGCCCGATGCGGTACGGCTCCCTGGGTGCGCGCAGGACCTCGGGCCGATCCAAGATACTCGAGCTCTGCCGGCCCCGAAGCTTGATCGCCCCCAGCGCTGCGGCCTTGACGGCGTAGTAGCTCGGGCAGGGAAAAACGCTCGAATCGTACTCGACCCCGCACGCTTCGAGCGCGCTGAACAGCACATCGCTGACCGTGTAGCCAGGTGCACGAAAACCAACGGGTCGCGTGCCGCAGCTCTGCTCGATGATCGTCGCACCGCGTCGAATCTCGTCACCGATGTCTCCGGCTGCGCGACGGGTGAGATCGTAATGGTGGTGATACGAGTGATTTCCGATCTCGTGCCCTGCAGCGTGCAGCCCGGCGATGGCTCTGCGGTTCTCCTCGCGCTCGAGGTCTTCACCAATGGCGAAGAAGGTTGCTCGAATCGAGTCGTCATCGAACCAGGCCGTGATTCGCGGCACGCATTTCTCGTATACGGCGCGGGCGCCGGGCCCCGCCGGCACCTCGACTCCGTGGATCGCCGCGTAGCGAGGCACCTCGTCCAAGTCGACTGAGATCGAAGCGAGTTTCCGCCTCACCGTTCGAACCGGATGGCGATGAACAGCTTCACGAAGTTCCGAAGGACGCTCGGAACACGCCGGGCGAGTCCCACCGTTGGTGGTCGCTTCTCCTGTACCTGCACCGGAATCTCGCGCACGCCGAGGCCGGCCCGTTCCGCTCGAATGACGAGCTCAGACGCGAAGAGATCGCGCTCGATCAGGCAAGCGCTGGCGATCGGTTGAACTTTGTCCCTGCGAAAGGCCTTGAGTCCGTGTGTATCCGTGCCTTTGAATCCGAGTGCAGTCCTGAGCATGGCGTTGATCACCAAAGTTCCGAGCCGCCTGAAATAGGGGCGACGGTCTACAGCACCCGCCATCGACTTGGAACCGACGACGAAATCGACCGATGGGTCTCGAAGCAGGGAAAGAGCTCGCTCGTAGAAGTTCGTGTCGCAGAGGTCGATCTCGTCGCAAATCACCATCTCACCCCCGGCTCTGAGGATGCCCTCACGAAGCGCTTTGCCATAGTTCGGCTCCGCGGTGTGATGGCAGCGGATCGCGTCGAAACGCGAAGCCAGCTCGGCCGCGATTTCCAAGGTCCGGTCGGTCGATCCGTTCTCTGCCAGCAGGATCTCGTAGGACCAGGGGAGCAGGGTCAGGCGGTCGGAGAGCTCGAGAACGGCCGTGCGCAGAATTGCCTCTTCGTCATAAACAGGAATCACGATCGAGAGCGACGGGAAGGTTCTGGACTCAGCCAAGGCGGCGCACTCTCTTACGTAGAGATGACCCCGTCAAGTCAAGCTACAGAGCACGGCGTGCGCGGCGTCGAGAACGAGGCGGAGTGAATCAAGACAGGCTGGCAGTGCGCAAGTCTGTCCGCGCGAAAGGCTCAACGCGGATTCTCCATCGTCGAGCTTGACGCACCCGTCGAGAACCGTCAGCGAGCGCAATCGATCGGCGGCGTCGAGAAGCAGCGTGCCCGAGCCCGCCAAGCGCTGGACGGAAAAGACGTCCGACCGGAGCGGCCCGGCGCGGCCTATCAGGACTTCGAGCCTGGCGGGCCCGTCGACGAGCGCCGGCCCAGCTCGGTGACTAAGCCGATCGATGTGTGCGGCGTCCATCGCGCTCTCCCAGCTGGTCACGTCCAGCGCGCGCGCTCGGTGAAGGGTTCGCGCCCGACCGTTGGGGTCCAGCTGCCCGTCGGCATCGTACTTCCGGTTCCAGTCCCAGTATCGGTAGGTGACGCCACGTTTACCGGGGGCGACACGCTGGGGTTCGAGCAGCAAGAGGCCGCGGCCGATGGAGTGGGGAGTTCCCGGGCCGATCAGAAACAAATCGCCGGGAGACACAGGGACGAACGACATGAGGGCCGCAACGTCCTCCCCGGTATCGATGGCGGTTTCGACCTCATGTCGCGTCACGCCGTCTCGGAATCCAAGGTACAAACCCGCGCCGGGTTCCGCGTCGACGATGTACCAGGCTTCCGGCTTTCCGCTCTCGTCGACCGCCAGCGCCGGGTCGGCGTCGTGGGGATGAATCTGAACCGAAAGCTCGTCGTCGGCGTCGATCAGCTTCACGAGCAGCGAGGTCGAGCCCTGGGGCGCCTCGGCGCCGAGGAGGGCGGGGTCCGAGCGCAGGACCTCGTCGAGGGTGGGGCCTTCGACGAGCCGGCTCGGGAAATCAGGCTCGACCGACAGCTCCCAGGCCTCCCCCACCGGACCGCCGGGCTGCAGTTGGGCGTCGGCCTTCAGCTGCTCGCGGATTCGTCGGCCGCCCCAGGGCGTCCGCGAAGGTGGCGTGAAATTGTCCGGTCGTAAGAGCAGCGGACGACGCCAATTTCTTGGTCCTACTTTATCCCACATGTAAGGTGACTTCGAAACTCATGGTAGCGCCCTCGGGAGGTTTTGGATGGGCTATTTGGGAAAAGAACGCCGAATTCATCGTATCTTCGTCACTCGCAACAGCGAATACCACGTGCGTCGGAACGTCTGCGTGGCGGTTCGGGACCGCCGAAGCGGCGAGTGGCTGGGTGGCCACCTCGCGCTTCGAAGCACGGTCTCGGGCGGTTTGAAGTTTCATGACAACGGTGCCATCAGCGCGTCCGAGGGGCTTCCCACGGTCGGCGAGTCGCTTTTCTTCATCGCGGCCGGTCGAGATCTGATCACCAGCCCCGTACTCAACGTGGAGCGGCCACCCCGCGCCGTCGTTCACCATTATCCAATGTGAACACCTGGCGGTGGGGATGCTATATCCCGCCCCGTGTCCGTGGACATGAAGACCATTCGCGTGGTGGCGGCCCTGGTTGAACGCGATGGGCGGTATTTGATTACCCAGCGACGTGAGACGGCCGTGCTTCCTATGCTCTGGGACTTTCCGGGCGGCCGAGTCGAAGCGGGCGAAACCGATGAAGCCGCGTTGGCGCGTGAGGTAGCGGAGCGACTAGGCGCCCGCGTCGACGTGGGTCAGCTCATCTCTTTCGTGAATCATCCGTACGAGAAGTATGCGGTCGACTTGTATCTCTATGAGTGCAGGTTGCTCAGCGATCAATTGCACTGCCACGCCGTCAACGACTATGCGTGGGTCAGCTCCGAAGAGATGGAGTCGTACTCCTTTACGCCGGTCGATGAAGCATCGATGAGCAAGCTCCTCGGCGAGGGTTGAGGCGAGCCCTAGACGTCGTAGAAGATCGGCGGCCGCTTGCGGATGAAGCGCATCACCAACTCGCGCGCTTTGTCGGACAGCCCCTCAAACTGAACGCCCATGCCTGGCTCGGATTCAGATGCGAAGTCCATCGGATCTCTGACGAAGCGAACGTAGCCGTCGCATTCGAATTCGAACCCGCCGGGCAGGGTGACGAGCATTCGGACCGACGTGTCTTTTGGAAACGCTTCGTACGTTGCGAGAAACACTCCGCCGTGGGCGATCTCGCCGCTGAATCCTACGTAGAAGTTGGACTGCGTGGTTGCGCCAAGGTTGGCCTCGAGCCGCCGTCGTTGACTCACTGGAACGGGTGCGGGAGGCGGAAGCAAAGACGTGTGCACGTGCGCGGGGCCGCCCGAGACCGGCCTCTGGGACGCGGGCCGCTCCGACGGAGGTGCGCTCGCCGGAGAGCGCTGTGACGGAGGTGCGCTCGCCGGAGAGCGCTCTGACTCAGGGCGCTCCGAGGGCGCTCGCCGTAGCGCCGAACGAAGTGGAATCGGACGCTCTGAAGGATGGCCCCCCTGCGCCGGTCGGCTTTCCGGCGGAGCGCTCTGAGGGGAAGCGCTCGCCGGAGGGCGCTGTGACGGTGGTGCGCTCGCCGGAGGGCGCTGTGACGGTGGTGCGCTCGCCGGAGGGCGCTGTGACGGTGGTGCGCTCGCCGGAGGGCGCTGTGACGGAGGTGCGCTCGCCGGAGGGCGCTGTGACGGTGGTGCGCTCGCCGGAGGGCGCTGTGACG